>CAZVAD010000109.1:0-9273 GCA_964624645.1 uncultured Mariniphaga sp. | reverse complement strand
CATATTAATCTGATGGATTCATTTTTAATATTTTCATACAGCGGAGTATATCTGTATTTTACATTCCTCTTTGTGATTATTTTTGAAAATCATATTTCCCATTACTTCATGCTTACCAGATTTTGTGTAAAAACATTGGAAGTTTTGGATTTATCTATTTTATAATCAATAATCTGGTCTCCGTTTCCGGTATATATTCCGTTGGTGAAGCTGCAATCCGAAATGGCTTCTTCAATCTGTATCAGCGAGCGGCCTTCGCCAAGGATGTTCATCGCATGGATATTGTTTATTTTCCCCGGACGGGAATCTTTCCCGTACCCCTTTCCGCCGACGAGCATGGCATTGTATCCACCCTTAAAAGCCACTCCGTTGATATACAGATTGCTGATTTCCGCAACATCATTTGCCCGGATGGCCACAGCACGGGTGGAGCTTTCACATACGATATTTGTAACGGCAACATGCTCTGTATTGTCTTCCGGGCCGTTCCATTTCCGGGTAGTTACCATGGTGGAATTCAAAATTCCGCTGCCGGACTCTTCCGAATCAAGCCCCAATATCGAAAAAGCGACAAAATCATCACCGGTGGTTCCCGAAACATTATTTATCCGGAAATTTTTGCAGCCATGCCGCAGGTTGATTCCGTCGCGGTTTGCAATAAACTGCTGCTTCCCGTCAATCACCTGCATTTCAGGACAATGAAAAGTGATGTCAGAAATCTCTGCGTTCACTGTACGTTCAAAACTCACCGCCCAGGCATGTGCATTTTCAATGTTGACATTTTTAAGCCTGAACCCGTTCACATAGCCCATCAGAACCATTATGTTGCGCCAATCGCCCAGCTGTTTTATTCCTTCTTTGCCGGCATCGCTTCCATAGCTTACCCGCCATTTGCCTGCTTTCCGTTCCTCATCGGGATTCAGGGAAAGGGTCCGGTGGCCGTCGCCGGTGGCTCTGGGATTATTGGCGCCTTTCAGCAACACATGGCCGATTCCCACAATGCTGATGTTTTCATTCCACCCGGGATTTGCAATCCCAACACCAACATTGCTGCTCCTGAACATATTGTCCCTGCATTGATCCGATAACTGCAAAGTGCAATTTTCCAGAATCACCATAATATTTGAAGGCAAAAGAATTGCGCTGTCCAGTAGCCAGATGCCTGAGCCATTGGAATTGGCTGCCGGAATGGTTACTGTTCCTGTAGTTTTTGCCGCTTCATTCACCGCAAATTGAATCCGCTCTGTATCAGTTCCTTTAAACTGCAAAGGAGTAATGCATGTATTGCTCTTTTCAACACAACCTGCTGCCAGAAAACAGAAAGTGGCAACAATCAGAGTGAACAAGTTAATTTTTTTCATCCGGTTAAAATAAAATTTTTTCAGTAACATCATACAGAATCTGTCTGTCGGCATGATTCATCATGCGGTTTCATACTTTTTAAAAGAATTGCAATTTACACAATTTTCATTTTTAAACAGCAAAACAAATGTTAAGATAAAAGGTAAAAACAGCCAAATGCCCGGGTTTCGTGCAGAATGTCTTTCGTAAGTCTCCTGTTCAAAATAACAATCCTTTTTTTCTGCTATTTTTGCAAGCTTTATGAGCAGAAACAAATCCATAAGAATATTCAGAAAACTGCATAAATGGCCGGGAATCATCATCGCTTTTTTTGCCATTTTATTTGCCGCTTCGGGAATTCTCACCAATCACCGGCAAACTTTCTCTGGCGTTGACATTTCCCGGAAATACCTTCCCCCCGGTTATCGCTATAAAAACTGGAACCTTGCCGCGGTCAGGGGTTCACTGCCTTTACCCGGAAACGACCTTTTGATTTATGGCAATATCGGCATCTGGAAAACCGGGCAAACCCCGGAAAATTTCACCGATTTTAATCAGGGGTTTCCAAAGGGAATTGACAACCGGAAAATTTACGCAGTCGTTCAGCAAAAAAACACGCTTTACGCCGGAACACATTTCGGGCTTTACAAAAGGGGGCTTTCCGGCAATGAATGGCAGATGGTTAATCTGCCCGGAAAACAAAGCCGCATCACTGATCTGGCGCTGAAAAACGATACGCTTCTGGTGCTCACCCGGCATCATCTGCTCCAATCCGGCGATGGCGTTTCATTCAGCATCATACAGCTTCCCGAGCCGGAAGGATATGAAAGAAAAGCCGGACTTTTCAATACATTGTATGATCTGCACAGCGGCGAATTATGGGGACTTGCAGGGAAGCTGATTGTGGATTTATTAGGCGTTGCCACAATCATCCTCTCGGTTACCGGACTTCTTCACTTCTTTTTTCCGAAAATCATCAGAAACAGAAAAAAGAGAGAAAAACCGGCAAGCTCGGCAATCAGCGCCTTCAAAACCAATTTACGCTGGCACAATGTGTTGGGCTATGTGTTTGTCGTTTTTCTGCTGATCAACACACTGGCCGGCATTCATCTGCGTCCGCCACTGCTTATTCCCATCGCCGAAAAGAAAGTGGGCATCATTCCGGGCACCAATTTAGACAATCCCAATCCGTGGTTTGACAAACTGCGCCGGGTAGTCTGGGATGAAAACCTGAACCGCTTTATCTTTTCCACTTCCGAAGGGTTCTATTTTTCAGTGGAAAATTTCTCTGAAAAGCTGACGCCTGTCATTCCGCAACCGGCAGTTAGCGTCATGGGGCTAAATGTTTTCAAGCCCATTGGCAACCAAAAGTACCTGTCAGGTTCATTCAACGGAATGTTTATGTGGAACATGCAAACCGGACAAATTTCAGAGTTTTTCACCGGAGCGCCCTATATCCCGACACAGGGAACAGGCAGGCCTGTGGCTGCCAATATGGTTGCCGGATTAGTGGAGGCAGGCGACAATGCCTGGTGGTTTGACTACAACCGCGGAGCGATCACGCTCTCCGGAGTTCCGTTTCCGGAAATGCCGGAAGAGATTCGCAGGAGTTCCCCCATTTCGCTTTGGAATTTCTCACTGGAAATCCACACCGGGCGAATTTTTGAACATATTGTCGGGCCCTTTTACATCCTGTATGTTCCTCTTGCCGGAATCTGCCTGATTGTGGTTCTGATAAGCGGTTTTTTCATCTGGTGGAAAGCTTACCGGAGAAAGGCTAAAAATAACTCCGGCGATAGCTGAAGTTTTCAGAATTCTCAGCTCTTTTTTCTGGCAAAGAAGTGTTTTGAATCCCCCCATTCGCCAAATCCAATCTCACAACCAAAGTCTTTCAGGCGGGATTCAAGGCAACTCAGGCTATGCCCGCTGTCTTCATCAAGAAAAGGTTTATCTTCATAAAGCATATACTCTTTCCGGTATTTCAGCGGCGTCAGATTTGGCATAATTACATTGGCGCCAACAGTCGCTGCCTTTTCCCTTCCATGCGGATCAAGCGTCTGCAACGCCGTGGCGGCAACGATATTTATACCGGGCATCAGCAATCGCAGTGCAGCAATCATGTTCAGTGAAAGCCTGAAACGCTCCTGTTTTGGCATCAACAGGTTCCGGAAGGCGTAAAGCGGCGTATGTTCATGCTCCACATAAGGCCCCATGCCGCACATGTCGATATCCAGCGCTTTAAAAAACAACAGGTCTTTTGCAAGGTCTTCCAGCGTCTGGAAAGGGAGTCCGATCATAACCCCCGTGCCCACCTGGTAGCCGGCATCCTTTAAAAACCCAAGCGCTTCAACTCTTCGTTCAAAAGAGTGTTTTGACGTATCTGGATGGATTTTATAATATAGTTCCCGGTTGGACGCTTCAATCCGAAGCAGGTAGCGGTGCGCACCGCTTTCAAACCAACGCCGGTAAGTTTCAGGCGATTGCTCCCCACAACTCAGGGTAATTCCCAATGTATTGTTGGAGAGCTGTTTGATTTTTTTCAGCAGATTGTCAACCCTGTTTACAAAAGCCTTCGTATTGATTTCACCGGATTGCAGCGCCACCGAGCCAAAGCGGTTTTCAAAGGCAAAACGGCAGGCATCCAGGATTTCGTCATCGGTGAGACTATATCTTGCAATATTTGAATTGCTGCTGCGAATTCCGCAATACAGGCAATCTTTTGAGCAGATATTTGAAAATTCAATCAGCCCGCGGAGGTAAATTTTTTTCCCCGCTTTAAGCACTTTAACCTGATGCGCCTTTTCAAGCAAAATCTGCCTGTCGGCGCCTTTGGCGCTCAGCAGCTTCACAAGTTCTTCAGAAGAAAAATTGTTCCGGTTAACTATTTCGGCGATACCTGTCATTCATTCAAAGTTTTTCATATTCAGCCAATGACTTTTTTAAATACATGTTTTGCGCAGGAAACATACCTGCCTTTGGCATCAGTACAAAAATAGCAGTTGCCTGCTAAAAGAAAATTGTTTTCGGCAAAATATGCTCAAGAACATCTAAGTTGCAGCATTTTTAGCAGCAGTTTTTAAAAAATTCCTGCTAAATTTACGGGAAAAATATAAAATGCCATGTACAATATATCAGCCGACTTTATCAATGAACAACAAGTGTGGGATGTTTTGAATACCTGCAAAACTGCTGACAGCCATCAGGTGAGGGAAGTTCTGGCCAAAGCTGCCGAAATGAAGGGTCTGGAGATGAGCGAAGTGGCCGTACTCACGGGAGTCAGTGATCCTGAACTGCTTGGCGAACTTTTTAGCACGGCCAATCAGGTGAAAGAGACCATTTACGGAAAGCGACTTGTTCTTTTTGCGCCGCTTTATATATCCAATCTTTGTTCAAACGAGTGCCTTTACTGTGCATTCCGCGCAACCAACAAGTCGATCGTGCGAAATGCCCTGACGCAGGAACAAATTGCCCATGAAGTTGAAATTCTCATTCAGAAAGGGCATAAGCGTATTCTGCTTGTTGCAGGCGAATCCTATCCGAAACAGGGTTTCCGGTATGTTCTGGATGCTGTCCGTTCGATTTACAGCGTGAAATCCGAACATGGCGAAATCCGCCGGGTCAACGTAAACGTGGCTCCGCTGACAACCGAAGAATTTAGATTGCTGAAAGCGAAAGGAATTGGAACTTATCAGCTTTTTCAGGAAACGTATCACCGTGAAACCTATCAGAAAGTGCATACCGGCGGAAAAAAGCGCGATTACAACTGGCGTGCCTGGGCGCTGCACCGTGCAATGGAAAGCGGCATTGACGATGTTGGCATCGGAGTGCTTTTCGGGCTGTTTGATTACCGGTTTGAAATTCTGGCCATGATGCAGCACATCCGGGAGCTGGAGGATAAGTTCGGCGTCGGCCCGCACACCATCAGCGTTCCGCGGCTTGAGCCCGCAACCGGCAGTGATCTGGCCTCCCATCCGCCATTTCCGGTTTCCGATATTGATTTCCGCAAGATAGTGGCTATTCTGCGCCTGGCTGTCCCCTACACCGGCATCATCATGTCCACGCGCGAAACAGCGCAAATGCGGCGCGAAACATTTGCCCTGGGCGTCAGTCAGATTTCTGCAGGAAGCCGCACCAATCCCGGAGGCTACGAGCACGAAGAGGATGAAGACGATCCTTCAGGCCAGTTCAGCCTCGGCGACCACCGGCCCCTCGACGAAGTGATCCGCGATGTTGCCGGCATGGGATATATCCCATCATTCTGCACCGCCTGCTACCGGTTGGGGCGCACCGGCCAGGATTTCATGGACCTGGCAAAACCGGGAGACATCAAGCTGCACTGCGCACCCAATGCTTTGTCATCCTTCAGGGAGTATTTAAAATATTTTGCGACTCCTGAAACAGCAGCTATCGGCAACCGCCTGATTACAGATACGATTTCCGGAATGGACGGAATTGCAAAAAAACGTGCCGAAAGATTGGTGAAAAGAGTAGATGCCGGAAAAGATGATGTTTTTTGCTGATTGATTGGTTTTTCTTTGGGCTACCAGAGAAATATACAATATCTGTTAAATATTAATCTGCAATTTTTTATTGAATATCAATGACTTGAAAAGACAAAAGAGAAAAAGATATAAAAATATTAATATTTATTTGGTGATGAAAAAGATTGTTTTTATAATTGTGGTGATTTAAAAATGAGAATTAATTTTATTGTATAACTAAAAAACAGAAAAGATGAAAAAAGTATTGTTAGTATTAGCGCTGGTGATGGCATACGGATTGTCAGTTTCTACTGCGAAAGTAAATGTAGATGATAGCAAGAAAGCTAAAGTTACAGTAGTTGCCGACGACAACAAAACTGCCGCCAAGACAGAAGGTTGCGCTGAAGCAAAAACCGAAGGCTGTTCCACGGCAAAAGCTGAAGGTTGCTCAGACGCAAAAGCCTCTGCAAAGGCTGAAGGTTGTTCCACAGCAAAAGCTGAAACAAAAACCGAAGGCTGCTGCAGCTCAAAAGCTTCTGCCAAAGCGGAAGGTTGTAGTGACAAAGGTAAATCTGCCACTGCAAGCAAAGATTAAATTAAACAGTTAGGCGAATTTAAAATTTTCCGAAAAGGCCGTTTGCAAGGTTGCAAGCGGCTTTTTTTATTACCCTTTGTGAATTAACTGCCGAATTTGTATTTTCGTCAACAAAACCAACAACATGAAAGCGCCGAAGTCTTTCCGTTTACATATCGGGATATTTGGCCGGCGGAATACCGGAAAATCCAGCATTTTGAATGCACTGACCCAGCAGGATGTTTCCATAGTTTCGGAAGTTGCCGGAACCACAACCGACCCGGTTGAAAAGCCAATGGAGCTGCTACCGGTTGGCCCGGTGCTTTTCATTGACACAGCCGGAATTGACGACGAAGGACTTGCCGGAAACAAAAGAGTAGCAAAAACAATAGCCGTTTTTGACCGGACAGACCTGGCAGTCATTGTAACCAATTCTCAGGACTGGGGGGAATATGAGCTCCGCCTGATGGGAGAATTCAAAAAACGTGAAATTCCTTTTTTAGTCGCATTCAATAAATCAGACATTTTTGCTGGAAACCAGGATATTATTACTCAAATCAAAAGTGCCGGGGTAAAGTTTGTTTTCACCTCTGCAACCTGCGGATCGGGAATTCCTGAATTGCGGGAACTCATACTAAAAACCGCGCCGGTTGATTTTATTGAAAGGCCGGCAATTTTAGCGGATCTGGTTGGCGCCGGAGAGCTGGCAGTACTTGTGGTTCCCATTGACAGCGCAGCGCCGAAAGGACGGCTGATTCTGCCTCAGGTGCAAAGCATCCGCGACCTTTTGGACAATGAATCCATGTGTCTGGTGGTGAAAGAGCAAGGCCTGCGCGAGGCTTTGTCAAAACTGAAACAGCCGCCAAAGCTGGTCGTAACCGACTCACAGGCTTTTGCAAAAGTGGCGGCAGACACGCCAAAAGATATTCCACTCACCTCATTTTCGATTTTATTTGCACGTTTTCAGGGCGATTTGACTGAAATGGTGCGTGGCGCCTTAACCATCGACAAGCTGAAGCCCGGCGATAAGGTCCTGATTGCTGAAGCCTGTTCCCATCATCCCTCGGAGGAAGATATCGGCACTGTAAAAATACCGCTCTGGCTCAACCAATATATTGGCGGGGAGCTGGAATTTTCCAACATCAAAGGAAATCACCTCCCGGAAGCGCTTGATCAATTCAAATTGATTATCCACTGCGGCGCCTGCATGTGGAACCGGCGCGCAATGCTCAGCCGCCTGATGAAAGCGCGCGAATCCGGTGTGCCCATCACAAATTACGGCCTCACCATCGCCTATTCCCTGGGGATTTTTGAACGGGCGCTGGAACCATTCCCGGAAACGCTTGAGGTGTTTAAAAAGCAAAAATCCACAGTTAAACCCGCAACTATTTAAACATTAGTGCAAAAAGTCAAAACTGAAAGATAACTAAATCTAAAATCAGACTTCATCTTTTCATTTTTACCCGAAAGACTGTTCTGTTCGTTTAGTGATAGCCCTGGAAACCGGACTTTTCCACATCTCCGGCAAAGTATTACCTTTGTAAACTCATTTTTTACCCCTGCTACGGATATGAAAATTCATTATTATATTGAAAAGTACTTCGGTTTCTTTTTGGTTGCAGCCATCATTCTTGGAATGGTCATCCCGGTATATACCAACATTTTAATGTCGCTTTTGAAGCCTTTGCTTATGATTATGCTGTCTCTTGTTTTTTTAAAAACAGATGTTTCGCAAATCATTCAGAATATGAAGGATTATAAGCTCATTGCATGGGTTGTTGTGCTCAATATCATAATTATTCCGTTGCTTTTATTTTATGCCATCAATCCACTGAACCACAATTTTGCAGTAGGCGCCTTGTTGCTGACAGCCATGCCGGCAGCCATTGCATCTCCGGCGCTGACCGATATTGTCAAAGGGAACACAGCCCTTTCGGCAGGCATTGTCATTGTCTCTTCGCTGCTGGCGCCGCTAACCGTGCCTTTTCTTTTCTGGCTTATCCGCATCAGCGATTTGTCCATCAATCCCTGGTGGCTGCTCGTTGACATTGCAGTGGTTATCATCATTCCATTGATTATTTCACAACTTGTGAAAAAATACAAACCCCGGTTTGTGGAAAGAAACCAGCATGTATTCACATCCGTCAATGTTTTCATTCTGGCTGCAATGGTCTATGCTGCAATCGGTTCCCAGCGCGATGCGATGATGATTAACTCCCTGAAGCTGATTCTGGATACCGTCTTTTTATACCTCATCTTCATTCTGCTTCACGTGTTAGGCTATTTCATGGGTCACTCAAAATCCCGTGATGACAAAATTGCCATCACCGTGGTTTCCGCTTATCGGAACAACGGATTGGCCATCGTACTGGCAGCGGTCTATTTTGATCCGGCCATTCTCATCCTGATGGTGCTCACCGAGTTGCCCTGGAATACCCTGCTAATCCCTTTCCGGAGAATAGCACGTTACTACCGGTAAGACTTCCATAACATCTTTGCAAATAGCTTTATCACAGCAAGATAAAGAGGATTCAAAAATTCATTTTTCGTTTGACAGATTTTTCTATTTCATCCGTTTACTTGCTTATTAAAGATTATCGTATAAATTTGTAAGAGATCAAATAACCATCAACATGAATAAATCAGCAATACTTTTAACCGTTTTTTTACTCGTTTTTGCAGCCTGCCGGAATCAGCCAAAGCAGGAAGTTTCACAAAGCCCCAATATCATCATCATTTATTGTGATGATTTGGGCTATGGCGACGTTGGCGCCTATGGCGCTGAGTTGAAAACACCGAATATCGACCAGCTGGCAGAAGGTGGCATCCGGTTTACTGCCTGCTATTCCACTTCGGCAACATGCACTCCCAGCCGCT
>CAZVAD010000108.1:0-9368 GCA_964624645.1 uncultured Mariniphaga sp. | reverse complement strand
ATATTTTAAGACAGATAGAAAACGCTGACAAATCACTTATTACATCAATTTATTATAGTCTGGCAAATGCAAATCATAAACTGAAAAGATACAAAGATGCGATTCAAATCATTAACGCACACTCCAAAGATAATCAAGGAAGTACAGAAATATTATTTCTAAGCTTACGAGCCATGATACATGAAGATATTCGTGAAATTGGCAAATCGTATGAAGATTACAAAACAGTGATTCAACTATCTGAAAAATATTATTCGGAATCTGAAATTGATTTAATATATAACTATCTGAATTTTGCCAATTTTTTAATTAAATATGACAAATTTGAAGAAGCGTGGGAGTTTTTGCAAAAAGCACGGAAACTATTAGCACAAAACAATACAAATCAGGGAGTTGAATTATCGTTTTACTACAAAAATCTCGGAGATTACCATAAAAACTTAAACGTTGAAACAAAAGACTTTAATGAATTTGCAGCAACAAAAGTCAGCAATCTTGAAGAAGCCATAAAATCCTATGAAAAAGGAGTTGAGGCGCTTGGAATAAATCCTGCTGAAATCACAGATATTGACAGAATTTTGTCCGGTACGCTTTCGCTTACGCAAAGCATCGAGCTTTTAGAGCTCATTGGAGATACCTATCTTAAAATTTCGGAAATAAATGAAAGCAGACAACTAACAAGCAGCACCGAATCCATTCACAAAGCGCTTGATTACTACAAAATCACATCTGACCTGATACATCAGGCCAGAAAAGAGATTTATTCTGACGACAGTAAAATTGAATTAAGTGTGCTTGCCGAAGCGACATTCTATAAAATTATTCAAACAGCATATAAGGCGAATGAAGTTTCACCGGACAGCGAAACCACTGCTTTTGCATTTAAAACAGCAGAGCGAATGAAATCCAGCGCTATATTCGACCGCTTAGCGGATCAGTTAGCCAAAAAGAGCAGCCTGCTCCCCGATAGTCTGACAGAGCTTGAGCGCATGTTGAATTACAACATTGCCAGTCAAAATGAAAATCTGTTTTATCTCAAACAGGAAGCTGAACCTGATATTTCTGAAATTATCAAAACTGACTCCACGCTTTTTCAGCTGAAAAAACAGCGCGATGAGCTAAGCAGATATATGGAAAACAACTATAACGATTACTATCAGTTAAAGTATTCCGACGAAACGATAAATCCTTCTGAAATAAGGCAAAGGCTTAACAACAATGAACTTATCATTGAATATGTATTCAACGAAACAGACTCAATACCTGAATTATATGCGTTTGGCTTTTCAAAGGAGCGGGAGTTTTTTGAAAAAATTGAAATTGATCCTGCTTTCGCGCAGGCGCTGAATACAACATTTCAATTTCTGTCAAACTCCGGTTATCTTTTCACACGAAATGAAGATGTTAAAAATTTCTGCGTAGCTTCACATCATTTATACCAAAAGCTGATCCAGCCTTTTAAAGAACTTGCTCATAACAACAGAATTACCATAATTCCTGACGGAAAATTAAACTATCTCCCGTTTTACGCACTGTTGACCGAATTGCCGGACACAACAAACCAGATTCTTCTGAATAAGTTACCCTATTTAATAAAAAGCAGCATTATAAATTACTCATACTCAGCAAATTTACTTTTCAAAACCGGAAAAAGTCAGAAAAAAGCCAAAAATCGTCTACTGGCTTTTGCGCCGGTTTATCATTCAGATACTGTTTCGTTTGAAAATGAAAAGTTGATCCTGACGCCTCTTCCGGGAATTCAGCAGGAGGTTGACTTTATCTCGGAAGAGATAAAAACAGATGCTTTTCGCGGAAATGATGCGACTGAGTTCAACTTCAGGCAATTCAGCAAAGATTATGATATTCTGCATCTTGCAATGCACGCATTTATAAACGACTCACTTCCTGCTTTTTCGCGCTTTGCATTTGCTCAGAACAGTAATAATTCGGGCGAAAATGACGGATGGCTAAATACGGCGGACATCTACAATCTTGACCTGAATGCCCGGCTGACAGTACTCAGTGCATGCAATACGGGAAGCGGGAATCTCAGAAAAGGGGAAGGCGTGATGAGCCTTGCAAGAGGTTTTCTGTACGCCGGATGCCCGGGAATTATTATGACTCTCTGGGAAGTTGAAGACAATGCGGGAACAAAAATAATGAGCAATTTCTACCGGAACCTGAAAAAAGGAAAATCAACTGATGAAGCGCTCAGGCTTGCACAGTTGAAATATCTCGAAAATGCGAATCCCCGAATGGGACATCCCCACTATTGGCTGGGCTATGTTCCTATCGGTCAGACAAGTCCGCTTTTCTCAAGCTATGACATATATTTTGCAGGTCTGATAATCCTTACCATAGCCGGTTTAGCCGCCGAGCAGATAATCCGTATGAAAAGAAACCGGAAAATAAAACGTAAAAAAGTAGATGTGTGATTTCAGATTAACGCTTTAAATCCGCATACTGTTTTCAAATGAAAAGAACGAGGAAAATGTAGATGTGTGTGTAATTCAAGTTTAACGAAAAAAATTATCTGGGCAAATGTTTATTTTTTCTTAGAATTGCCTTGGCATCAGAAGCGTAATAACCATTTTTTCTGGTTATCGCCAACAACTGTTCTTTAGCAATTTCCTTCTGATTGAGTCTGATATAGCACAAAGCCCTGTACCATTCCGATTCCTCTATGAACATGTTGTCGCCATGAAGAATCACATTAGTAAATTCGGGAATGGCCTCATCAAATTTCTCAAGTCCCTGAAGGCTTGCTGCCTTGTAAAACTGGAATACAAATTTCTCCTTGTTTTCGCGAATCGCCTTGTCAT
Organism: uncultured Mariniphaga sp.; assembly: GCA_964624645.1. GTDB lineage: Bacteria > Bacteroidota > Bacteroidia > Bacteroidales > Prolixibacteraceae > Mariniphaga. Next base: position 6,546 of record CAZVAD010000108.1, on the reverse strand, counting down.
AAAATGTGATGGCAGTTTCATAATCACCCTGAACAAAATATTGATTGGCCTGCTGTAAAATGCCTAAATCGGGTGATACAGACCTTTGTGGCGCCCATTCCGGAGCTGAATAGTATTTTTCATATATATTGTCACTTCCAAACTCAACTCTAAGCAGACCGACAAATGCAAAAACAATCACCGCTACTGCAACGCTGGCTCTCCACCACTGGGTTTTTGGAGTATTTGTTCCGGAAATAAAAGACTTTACTTCCTTTCTTTGAATTTCATGTTTGACAAGGTGCAATTTTTGACGTAAAGCAAAAATATCAAACTCCCCGATGGAATTATCCAGATTATTTTTAAGATTGAGTTCAGCATCTGAGAACAAATTCTTGTTCAATCCGTCCAGAACTGCTCCATTCTTATCTGCTGTCGTATCAGAAGAACTTTCAAGCAAACTATCTGATTCTATGTTCATCAATTCGGTCATCTTCTGACGCAAAGAGATCAATTGAGAATCAAGCATGGCAATTTCAATCCCCCGGTGCAGAAAAACATCCTGCTGCAATGAGCCATTGACTACCAACTCCTGCTCAAACCGTTTTAACTCCTCCCCATCAAGCTCTCCGTTCAAATAATTGTCAATCTCCTTTACCGAAAACTGATGTCTGGACATAGCAGAAACCCTGGTAAGAGTATCTCTGAGATTCAGAATATCCTTTTCCAAAATAGCATCTTCCAGGCCTTCAATTTCTTCCAGTTCAGAGAACTCCTCCATCAAAAACTCTTCTTCCGTCTCCATTCCCGGCAGATTTTGTTCACGAAAGAATTCGTGAATATTTTCAATGGAAGCCAGTTCATGCTGATAAACATGAGCCTTAGGCAATGAATCGAAAAACTTGAGTAATTCTTCGGGGGCAAGAATCTCAGAAAGCTGTTGAACATTATCAAAGCCTTCCAAAAGGCCGAATGGAGTTTGTTCGTTTATAGTCTGGCTACCAATAGACTCAAGGTTTTTCCTGAGATTAAGAACGTCTTTTTCGGCAATTGCTGCCTGCATCTTCTTTTCAAATTTTACTTCAGCGCTGAGTTCGGGATTACTTTTCAATTCTGTTTCAAATTCTTCTCTTTCAATTGGATTATGCGCGTCCAACACATAATCTTCAATCATTTCAAAAAAATTTCTCTTAAGTGTCATCTTCAAGTATTTTATTAAATTCTGTATCTTGTTTTATTCTGCTAACCAAAAGTTCCTTGCACTTATATTTTCTTGTCTTGGCATAATTCTCACCTTTGTAGCCCATAATCCTTGCAATTTCAGCCAACGGAACCTTTTCAAAAAACAACTGTAAAAGCTTCTGACAATCTGTACTGAGATTCATAAAATGCTTCTGATACAAACTATACTCTTCATTTCGTTTCACCAACTCCATCAGATTCTCATCATAAACCTCATTCTGAAACGGTAGAGTTTCGCTTATCTTTTGTCTTTCCACACGCTGCTTTTCAAGCTCTCTGAGCCACAAAAACCTGCTGACCGAAAAGAGATAGCCCGGAAAACTGTTTTTTTCAAGAACCAAATCATTTTCTTTCAATTTTCTATAAATAATGATTATCGCTTCCTGAAAAACATCATTGGCATCATCTTCGTCTCCACTGTTGTTTTTGACAAATAAATTAACCTTGTAATAGAACTTCTTGTATATGTACTGCAATACTAAATTATCATGCTTTAGTATCCCATTAAGGATTTGATCATCTGTATAATTTCTCATAGCCTCCAATATAGAATCGTCAAAATGCACAAAAGGTAACCCCTTTAAATGAAAAAATATTTACTTTTATTTTTAATCAACACCCAAAAATAAAAAATATCTATTGAAAAACAAGCACTTATAGCATTTAAATAATTATAAAATATTTTTAAAAAAAATAACTTATTTTTTAAAAAATCACGCATAAACAAAGGGGTTCTAATTCTAAATGATAGAAAAAGTGTCGGGATTTTTTTATTATTTCTCACATCCTTTCGGGCACGTCAATTCCCAAAAGACTCATGCCGGAACGAATTATTTTGCCAACAGTTGCAGAAAGCAGAAGCCTCAAATTCCGGACAGAGATATTCTCCTCATTCAAAATTGGATGGTCGTGATAGAATTGATTGTATTCTTTTGCAAGTTCGTAGCAATAATTGGCAATTAACGCCGGACTGTAATTGCTTCCCGCATCTTTAACCGTATCCGGGAAAAGGGAGATTCTTTTCATCAACTCTTTTTCCTTCAGGGTCAGAACGTCTGAATAATCATCCAAACTGACACGCCAATCGATATTTTTCTCTTCGGCTTTCCGTAAGACAGATTTTATCCTCGCATGTGTGTATTGAATGAAGGGGCCCGTATTCCCGTTAAAATCAATCGATTCCTGTGGATTGAACAGCATGTTCTTTTTGGGGTCAACTTTCAGGATGAAATATTTCAGCGCTCCCATGGCAATCATTTCATATACCTTTTCTGCTTCTTCGTCTGAGAGAGAATCAAGTTTTCCCAGCTCCCGGGCCATTTCCCTTGCAACCTGAACCATTTCTTCAATGAGATCATCGGCATCCACCACAGTTCCTTCCCTTGACTTCATTTTGCCCGATGGAAGTTCAACCATTCCATACGAAAAATGATGAAGCTCCTTTCCCCATTCAAAACCCAGTTTATCAAGCAGAATAGCCAAAACCTGAAAATGGTAATTTTGCTCATTGCCAACCACATAGATCATTTTATTTATCGGATAATCAACAAATCTCAGTTTTGCCGTTCCAATATCCTGAGTCATATAAACCGATGTTCCATCGCTGCGAAGCAAAATCTTATGGTCAAGTCCTTCATTGGTTAAATCAGCCCAAACCGAACCATCATCTTTCCTGTAAAAAATACCCGACTCAAGCCCTCGCAGCACTTCATCCCTACCTATAATATAGGTGTCCGACTCGTAATAAATTTTATCAAAATCAACGCCCATTTTTTTATAGGTAACATCAAACCCCTCATATACCCATTGATTCATGGTTTTCCAAAGCTCAACCACTTCATTGTCGCCGGCTTCCCACTTCAACAGTAAATCGCGTGCTTCAAGAATTGAAGGCGCTTGTTCTTCCGCCTCTTTCTGCGAAAGGCCCTTTCCGGTCAACTCAGCAATCTCCTGCTTGTAATGCCTGTCAAATTCAACGTACAGCTCTCCAACAAGGTGATCACCTTTCAATCCGGTGCTTTCAGGTGTTCGGCCCTCTCCCCATTTCAGCCATGCCAGCATCGATTTACAAATATGAATTCCCCGGTCATTCACAATATTGGTTTTCACTACCCGATAACCGTTTGCCTTCAATATCTCAGAAATGGAGAACCCCAGCAAGTTGTTGCGGACATGCCCCAAGTGGAGCGGTTTGTTTGTATTCGGTGACGAGTATTCCACCATTGCAAGCTCTGCATTTTCTTTTGTCGCCTGCAATCCGAAAGATTCATCCAGCCAGGCATTTTGCAATGTATTCACCCAATGAGAACCAGCAATTTCAAGATTTAAAAAACCTTTCACAACATTGAAATTCACGATTTCCGGAACATTTTCAATTAAGTAATTACCAATATCTGAAGCTGTTGCATCGGGTGATTTTTTTGAAAACCTCAGAAAAGGAAAGACAACCAGTGTTATGTCCCCTTCAAAATCTTTACGTGTGTTTTGGAGTTGAATCAAACTCTGTTCGGGTTCAAAATGGTACAAACTTTTTAAAGCTTCTTCTACTGAAGAAGAAATTTTCTGCTCGATATTCATGTTGATTTTAATTTATCAAAAAGACAAAGATATTATTCGTGATTTATTGAAAACTGAATTTATATTGATTTAAGCATAAAAAAAGCCCTGCCGAAGGCAAGGCTTTTCCTTAATAAATCAAATATCAATTATCTTGAAACTTTTGCTTCTTCAAATTCAACCCTGCGGTTTTTCTTTCTGTTTTCAAGCGAAGTATTCGGAACTGCAGGCTTGGTTTCTCCATAATAGTTTGAACCAACATAAGCATTGCTTATACCTTTTGTCAACAAATACTTAACAACAGACTGTGCTCTTCTTTCTGAAAGTTTCATGTTATATGTGCTTGCACCTATATCGCAGGTGTGGCCGCCAACAACGATGCTGTACTCTTTGCTTCCGCTCAAAGTCTGAACAAGTTTATCCAGCTCAGTTACAGCTTCCGGTCTCAGATCGGCTTTGTCAAAGTCGAAATAGATGGTAGGAATATTGAGTTCCTCATCAAGCGGGCAACCCTGATTGGATGCAGGTCCCGGAACTGTCGGGCATCTGTCTTCACAATCAATTACACCGTCGCCGTCTGAATCAAGCGGGCATCCGTGCTCATCCACCGGGCATCCTTTCGGAGTGTCGGGGCATTTGTCCAAGTGATCCGGAACACCGTCGCCGTCAGTATCGGGGCATCCGTCAAACTTGGCCAGTCCGGGAACGTCAGGACATTTGTCCAAATGATCCGGGATACCGTCGCCATCGCGGTCCGGGCATCCGTCAAATTCTTTAAGTCCGGGGTCATCGGGACATTTGTCTAAATAATCCGGAATTCCGTCGCCGTCGCGGTCAAGCGGACAACCATGCTCATCAACCTGCACTCCCGGAGGGGTGTTGGGGCATTTGTCTCTTTTGTCCGGAACACCGTCGCCATCAGAATCTTTTGGCGCACCAAATGCAAATTCAATAATTCCTGATATTTTCAGGAAATTATCATGCACACCTGTCAATTGGTTATTAACATATCTTTCTCCGTCAATTCCGTGAATATAGGCTGCTTCAACAAAAAGCGATGTGTTTTCACCAATGCGGAATTTTGAACCAATACCGCCATTAAAGTTCACACCTGAAGCCAGATTATCCCAAAGCATCCCGGGACCGGCAAAAAGATAAGGCTGAACAGCACCATCTTTGATTAATTTGAACCGAAGATCCAATGAAGGGTTGAAAAAATCAATCCCGTCGCTGTAAAATCCCATCGGAGCTTTTAACATCAAGTCAAAAGAGGGACTCAGATAACGACTCAGATAGAGTTCTCCCATCGGCGCCCAATTTTTTGTCTCAAGGTTTTGGTAAATACCAGGCCCAAGACCTAATGCCCATTTTTTTTCTGCATTCTGAGCAAATGCAGTCCCTAAAATAAAGAGGGACAAGAAAAGCAGAGTAAATTTTTTCATAATTGCAAATTTTTTAGAAATTTTATTTTTAACCAACATTTTTAATGTGAATAATCTTAATTGTAAAAAAAGGTTTTAACTATGATTCAATTTAACAACATATTTTTTAAACAAATTTATACATTTTTTTAGAAATTGCTCATTTTATTGGAAATTGTTTGCAATAATTGATAAAGAAATTGTAACATCTATCAAAAACTGTCAAATATTACTACTCCAAAGCCATATTTAATATCTTTCGATTACAAATTCTAAAAAATATCCGAAAAACCAAAACGCCCTACTGTTCCGGTGAAGAAACTTCTTCATCGGGTACTGTTTCTTGCTCTTTTTCATTTTCATCCTCTGAAAAATCAAGCAGATTATTCTCCTGAAGAATATTATACCAATGTATGATTTTCTTTATATCCGATACATAAACCCTGTCGCGATCATATTCCGGAAGAACTTCTCCAAAATAGGCTCTCAGTTTGTCGGCTGACGATTTGTGGTCAACAGACCGGCCACCTGCTTCCTTTTCTGAAATTATTTTCAATATATTCTTTAACGGAACATCATCATCTTCAGTGAATATTGCGATGTCCTCAAGTGTTGAAATTTTTGCTGTAGTATAGGCGGGCATCCTTTTTCCCGTTTCAATCGACTCAACAATCAAATGGCTTTTTGTTTCAGCAATGAGTTTGTATAATCCGGGCTGTCCTGCAATGGCTAATATACCTTTTAACATCCTTTTAAAATTTTGTGCGAATATACAATTTTTGTTTTTCACCAAAATATTTGATAAATAAAAATCAATAACCGCTCCGGTGTTGTTATTTAATTTAAACTGTTTTTAACACAGTCAAAACGGGCGGTATATTTATCTACTTCTCAAAGAGGAACGCTCCAAAAATTCCTCTGGAAAATTCCGCTATTTTTTGCTTACAGTTAGATTGGCTTCATTTCACCGCAAAAGCTCAGTAATTTAATTTCAGGGGACGTTATTGTCCAGATAAGCAGCTCTCCCGTCCAACCAGGTCAGCAGTTTTTGCAGAATTTCATCAATATCTCCGCTTCCCTGTTTCCAAACGGCATAGTCCCGGGCATGAGAACCTCTTATAGTTTCAGCATACCCGCGAATGTAATCCACAAGCAAGTCATATTTTTCAGCCCTGAATTTGCTCCACTCTTCGCGGAACAACTCCCGGGTTTCCGGGTCCTGCATAAGTTTACCAAAAAAAAGTGTCCCTTTGGAATCATTTCCCCAAAAGAATGACTTAATAGGATTTCTAAAATACTCATCGGCATCATAATTATAATCAAAAGCCCAGTCAAAATCCCAGATGGG
>CAZVAD010000107.1:0-9427 GCA_964624645.1 uncultured Mariniphaga sp. | reverse complement strand
AATTTTTAATCATATGAAAAAAATCCTTTGGTTCTGGCCCCTCCTTTTCATCGGGTGCACAGTTAGTCAAAAAATTGCGTATAAAACCGCCGATCTGGAAGTAACGCAACCGGTAAAAACCATTCCCATGCGGGTTGATATCCGGGTTCTGGAAGACAACCGGGCAGCTTTTGATGCAAACGGGTTACTGTTTACAAACCCCCGTCAGGTGCGGATTGACAAGAAAAACTATTGCATCAATGCTGAGAAGCATTATGCAAAAGACACGGTGGTAACCCAACTCACCAAATTGATGACCGATCACTTCAATCAGGCGCAACTGTTTGAAAAAGCTTTTTACGGAAACAGCAACCAGGGGGACTACTACCTGACCGGCACGCTGAACAGCTTTTACGGGAAACAGGAGTTTTCTAAAAAGGCAGCCGTTGGCGCACAGTTCGGACTGATTGGCGCACTGGCCACTTCAGGGGCAAAATCCCCGGGTGAAGTGGTCATCGAACTGGCCGACATCCGGCTTTACAAAAACGACGGAACGCTCGTCAAGGATTTTGGCACCTTCTACAAGGAGTATAACGATGATTTCTCCGCAGACGCCGCCTGCTGGTGCATCTTCGGGAATATCAATGAATTGCTCCGGGATTTCAACACGCAACTGGTTGAGAAAATCAGAAGCGAAATGACTGACTAACTCACCTACCGGTGAAATTTTTCTGAAATAAACTTCAGCCCGTCGAACAGGCCGGTACGCCAGTAACTCCATGAGTGCCCGCCATCGCGCACCCTGTATTCATGGGGAATGCCCAAATCGCGCATTTTCATATGCAGCGCCGAGTTGCCTTTGTAAAGGAAATCATCGTCTCCGCAGTCGATATAAAACCGGATGGATTTCAACTCCTTTTCACCGACACTGTCGAGGAGATGCAGCGGACTGTAGGATTTCCAGTAATCGCTGAGTTTTCCGTCAGTGAACTTCGGCCCGTAGATGTTTTTGAAATAATGGTCGCGGGAATTGTCTTTCATAATTTCCTCATCGGTGAAAGTTCCGGCGCTCAGCGCCACGCAGGATGAAAAGAGCTCCGGATGGCGCATGGACAAAAGCAGGGCGCCGTTTCCGCCCATGGAAAGGCCTCCAATGGCGCGAAACTCCTTTTTCTGCCGGATGCGGTACTCCTTTTCAATGTAAGGAATAAATTCCTGAATGAACATATCCTCCCACGGGTCTTTTCCGTCATAGCTGTTGGCATACCAGGTGACTTTTCCGTCGGGCATGACAATGATGCAGGGCGGAAAATCATCGTTGGCAATTCCCCGGTCGGCGATGCGGTCTGCTTCGCCAAACTGAACCCAGCCGGTTTCATCATCAGAATATCCGTGCAACAGGTAGAGCACGGGATAACTCCGCTGTGAAGTCTCGTAACCGGGCGGCAGATAGATGGAATATTTCACCGGATAAGCCACTTTTTCACTCTCAAAAACCAGCGATTCCATCACTTTCCCTGTTTGTGCAAACAAGCCGGCAGAAAACAGGAGAACAAAACTTAAAAGGAAAAACTTTTTCATACAAATGTCATTATTGGGTTTGAACTTAAAATTTCCACATTATTCCGGCTTCTACCATCCGGGGCTGCCCGGGAACCACCATCGGGAAAACCGGCAGCCCTCCCGGATAGCCTGTGCCCGAAAGATAATTTTCATTCAGCAGATTGGTTCCCCGGACTGTCAGGCTCAGTTTTGGCTCGCTCATTTCAATCCCAAGATTTATATTCAGCAACCCGAAAGCCGGCTGTTCAAGGCCGGGTGTGTTGGCTTCGGTGAGCCAGTAATGTGATTTCCACGAGTACCAGGGAGTGGCAAAAAACTTCACCCTGTGGGCAATGGTGAATTTTGTTGAAAACCCTGCCGAAAAGCTGTTTTCAGGCATTCGCGCAAAATGGTTTCCGGCATAGCGGTAATTGCTGCCATCCACGCCGGTGGAGTCAAAAACGGAGTGCATCCGGGCATAGCTACCAAATAAATCCAACGCCCGCACAATGGCAATTTTCAGCGAAGTTTCTCCTCCGAAAGAGGTTGCTTTTCCGTTGGCAGTCAATAATGCAGTGTTTTGTATTCTTTCGTGCTGCAGGGTATGCACATTGAAATGTTTTCTGTAAAACCCGTTGACATCCCAGAAAATCCGCTTTTTCACAATCGTTTTCCAGCCCGATTCTGCACCGTAAACACGTTCGGCTCCCGTAACAAGCGGAGCGCTGTTCCATGTGAACTGCAAAACCTGCGGCCTTCGTCCGCGCACTGCATTCAGGTAGAAATTGAAATTTTCCTTCAGGCGATAGGTGATTCCTGCCTGTGCGGTGAACGACAGGCTGTTTTTTGTTACCTCCTGCAATGGAGCAGGCTTATACATAAAATTAGGCGAAACCCCCAGATTTTCCGCTGCTGTGGAAGATTCCCCGCCTGAAAAAACCGATTCCTGTGCATAGCTGAGCCAGTCAAAAACGGTTCGTGCGCCAAGCGTGAAAAACAACCGGCGCGTCCACTGGTGGGAAACGTGCATAAAAGCCTGTGCCGATTGGGTTTTCCTGCTGCCAGCCAGTTTTTCGTGATGTGTGCTTCCGGAAAACTCTTCAGGAAACGGGATAAAATTGTATAAGCCGGACTGCAAATCCGCAATCAACGCATCATTGGAAAAAAGCGACAGTGTGGAATTTTCTTTCTCCAAAAGGAAATTTGCACCGATGGAGCCGTTGGTGTGGCTCCGGCGCACAAAGTTGTAGCGTACCTCCTGAAAAAACAACCGGCTCCCGGATTCATTGTCCATATCGAGAGCGGGCAGTAAAGTTCCGTCGGCATCCCGGCGCGAATCCGTGCTGTTTTTCCGGAAGGTCGTGACGGAAGTCCAGGAATTGTGCTCATCTCTGAAAAGCTGATAGGTCAGGGATGCATCCATCCACACCGCTTCCGTGCCCAATTCCTTTCCCCTGTTCATTGCAGCGCTGCCTCCAAAAAGAGCGCTTTCGCCGGGCGCATCCCGATGGATAAATGCCATGCCGGGGGCGTTGCTTCTTTGGTAATTGAGCTGCAAATCCATTTTATGATTCCATGCAGGCATAAACCGGACAGAGAACCTGCCGCCTGCCAGGTTTTCGCCGTTGAGCGTTCCCCCCTCGGTATTTTTGATGTAGCCTTTCCGGTCGTGATAAATTCCCGACGCCCGGACGAAAAGCATATCTTCCACCATCGGCAGATTCACCGTAGCTTCAATTTCCTTACTCCAGTAACTTCCGCCTCCCCCACGCACAAATCCCCCAAATTTATCTTCCGGTTTTTTACTGATGAGATGCACGGCGCCGTTCAGTGCATTTCTGCCAAAAAGTACATTTTGCGGTCCTTTCACCACCTCAATCCGCTCCATGTCGAAATAGCGGGATGGCAGTCCGTTTGAACGGGAAACAGGCGCCTGATCGGAAAAGAGAGCCACCGGCGGCGACAACTCCGGGAAACCGGATTGCCCGCTGGTTCCGTGAATAGATATTGCCGGATTCCCGGCGCCGGTTTTTTCAACGTCAACCCCGGGAATCGTTAAACTCATGTTGCGGAAATCTGTTCCGCCCGGATTTTCCGGAATCGAAGGAACAATCACATCAATGGCTGCCGGAATATCGGATAGCTGCTGTTCCCGTTTCTGCGCCACAGACACTGCTTTATCCAACGGAACCCGGCCACGCTCAAGGCTGATGTAATGGTCGTTGTTCCCAACATGCAACATATAATCAATGGTTTTCGTCTGAAAGCCCAGACTTGAAACCCTCAGCCGCTGAATTCCGGTGGGCAGGTCAGACAGCATAAACTGTCCCGATTCATTGGAGTGAACCAGTTTCCTCAACCCTTCCACCTCAACGCCTGCTCCGGCAACGGGATTCCCGGCGGCATCGCGCACCAGTCCGCGAAAAACCACCTGCGGCAGCTGTTGGGCAGAATATTCCACATCGCGGTATTTTCGTTTTACTTTGCCCCGCTTTTTGGGCTGTGCAGTCCCGGTGAAAGCAACCGTGAATAGAAGAAGAAATATGAGTGTTTGCTTCATTAATGATTACATTATTCAGCCGATTTCAACAATTTATCAATGGCTCCATCAATTTTTTCAAACCGGAATTCCCGGATTATCCTGTTCTTTTTCTCAGAAATTTCATTTAGACACAGGTTTCCGATACTTCCCTGATGCGTATGATGAACGGTTTTTTCCGGGTTAAATTTTCCCGATTCAATTTTTTCGGCAATCTGCCGGTAGGCTTCCCGGAAAGGAATTCCCTGCAAAACCAGCTTGTTCACCTCTTCCACGCTGAACAGAAAATCGTATTTCGGGTCATCCAGGATGTTTTCATTCACCTGCAATTTTTCCAGAGCCAATGTAGCCATGGAGATGCAGTCGTGCAGTTCGCCAAACAGCGGAATGAAAATCTCTTTGATTACCTGCAAATCACGAAAATAGCCGCCCGGAAGGTTATTCACAATCATTGAAATCTGCTGGGAAGCGCCCTGGATTTTGTTGCACCTGCCGCGGATCAGTTCAAAAACATCGGGGTTCTTTTTGTGAGGCATAATGCTCGAACCTGTAGTGAATTCCGGCGGAAGAACCACAAAATTGAAATTCTGACTGGTGAAAAGGCACACTTCGCCGGCCAGTCTGGAAAGCGTGGCGGCAATATTGCCCAAAGCAAACGAAACAATTTTTTCCATTTTTCCCCTTCCCATCTGGGCATAGACCACATTGTAGTTCATGCCGGCAAAACCAAGCAGGTCGGTGGTCATCTGCCGGTCGAGCGGAAAAGACGAGCCATAGCCGGCTGCCGATCCCAAAGGGTTCTGGTTGGTGATTCTGAAAGCCGAAAGCAGCAGTTCCAGGTCGTCGGCAAGGCTTTCTGCATAGGCGCCAAACCACAGGCCAAATGACGAAGGCATGGCCACCTGAAGGTGGGTATAGCCGGGCATCAGCACTTCACGGAGCTGTCCACTCCGCGCCAGAAGAGTTTCCAGAAGCCGGTCGGTGGCTTCAACAATTTCACGGATTCCTTGCCGTGCAAACAGTTTCAAATCCAGCAACACCTGATCGTTCCGCGAACGTCCGCTGTGAATTTTTTTTCCCAGATCGCCAAGTTGCTTCGTCAAAAGCAACTCAACCTGCGAATGGACATCCTCAACCCCCTGCTCAATCACAAAATCGCCGTCAACCGCTTTTTGATACAGCCCCTTCAAGGCGCTCAGCAGAACAGGAAGCTCCTCCTTTTCAATCAGTCCCACCGATTCAAGCATCGTAACATGAGCCATCGAGCCTAAAATATCGTGCCCGGCAAGGTGAACATCCAGTTCGGTGTCGTTGCCCACCGTAAATTTTTCAATGGCTTTGTCCACCGCAATCCCTTTTTCCCAAAGTTTCATTTCTGATAAATTGAATTTTGAACAAATATATGGATTTTGACAGGAAACTGGTTTAATCTAATATTCTTTGGACAGATTTTCACAAAGGTTCTTTGGCAGATTTAAAAATAATTCACCTATTCAAAAACGTTTACTATTTTTGATGTTCAGCAGTGCTGAAAATCAAAATTCACTGAAAATTTAAAACAGAACCGTATTTATTATGGCAGTCAAAAAATCTGAACTTTACAGCTCCATCTGGGCGAGTTGCGATGAACTCCGCGGCGGGATGGATGCTTCGCAATACAAGGATTATATCCTTCCGCTTTTATTCCTGAAATATGTATCCGACAAATACGCCGGTCGGGAGGATGCCTTGATTTATATTCCTGAAGGGGCTTCTTTTCGGGATTTGGTGGCGATGCGCGGGAAGGCGGAAATTGGTGAAGCGATTAATAAAGCTTTGGCAGCAATTGACGAGGAAAACGGCTTCAATATGCTGACCAAAATGGCGGATTTTAACGATGAGGACAATCTCGGAAAGGGAAAAGAACTGACTGACCGGCTGAGTAAACTCATCGGGATTTTTGACAATCCAAATCTTGATTTTAGCAACAACCGCGCAGAGGATGATGACTTATTGGGCGATGCTTACGAATACCTGATGATGAAGTTTGCGCAGGAATCGGGAAAGAGCAAAGGACAGTTTTATACACCGGCGGAAGTATCCCGGATTATGGCGAAAATTTTGGGCATCAATGAACATACCGCACAAGACCAAACCGCTTATGACATGGCATGTGGATCGGCTTCTTTGTTGCTAAAAATCTATGATGAAGCACCTAATGGGCTGACGATTTATGGTCAGGAGAAAGACAATGCAACGGTGGCACTCGCCAAAATGAATTTGGTGCTGCACAACAGTCCGACTGCGGTTCAGGATATTTTGCAGGGCGATACGCTTTCTTCGCCCGAACACAAAGACGGACAGGATTTGAAACGCTTTGATTTCTGTGTTGCCAATCCGCCATTTTCCACCAAATCATGGAGTAATGGATTTGACCCGAACAACGATTATTATCATCGCTTTGATGGCTTTGGGATTCCGCCTGAGAAAAATGGGGATTATGCTTTTTTACTCCACATGATCAAGTCGATGAAAAGTACCGGGAAGGCGGCAATTATTTTACCGCACGGTGTTTTGTTTAGAGGAAATGCCGAAGGCAGAATCCGGGAGGAAATCATCAAAAGAGGATTGATTAAGGGCATCATCGGTCTGCCGGCCAACCTGTTTTATGGGACAGGAATTCCGGCTTGTATCATTGTGCTGGACAAGGAAAACACTGCCAACCGTAAGGAAATTTTTATGATAGATGCCGGACAGGGATTTATCAAAGATGGCAATAAAAACCGTTTGCGCGAACAGGATATTCATAAAATCGTGGATGTGTTCAACAAAGGGACGGAGATTGAAAAATATTCGAGGAGTGTGCCGATGGAGGAAATCGCACAAAACGAGTACAACCTGAACATTCCGAGGTATATCGACACGCAGGAGGAAGAAGATATTCAGGATTTGAAAGCCCACATCTATGGCGGCATTCCCAACCGGGATATCGACGAACTGAAAAATTACTGGGCGGTGTATCCGGGGATGAAAAACGATATTTTCAAACCTTTAGATGGAAGTTTAAGTTACAGTGCCTTAAAAATAGAAAAGGAAAACATCAAGGATTTTATTTTTGAACATGCTGAATTTCAGGCTTTCAAAGAACAATTGGAAAGTCATTACCAAAATTGGAAAAACGAAGTCCGACCGGCATTACAGGCGATTGACGAAGATACCAGACCCAAAGAACTGGTTGCCGGAATTGCTGAAAAATTGCTGAAAGAATATCAGTCGCTGCGTTTATTGGACGCCTATTCGGTGTATCAGCATTTGATGGATTTATGGAATGAAGGGATACGCGACGATGCCTATATGCTTTTGGACGAAGGCTGGACAGTACAGTTGCAGCCGGTGGTCAACAAAAAAGGAGATCCGATAAAAGGTGAGTATGAAAGCGAATTGATTCCTGCGGAATTGGTCATTAACCGGTATTTTCAGAAAGAACAAGAGGATATCCGCGATTTGGAAAGCCGGACGGAAAATGCCGCTGCCGAAATGGAAGCCCTCATCGAAGAACACTCGGGAGAGGAAGGTTTGCTTTCGGATGTGGTGAATGACAAAGGAAATATTACCAAAGGGGATTTAAACGCAAGACTGAAAGCCATTAAAGGAAAAGCCGAAGATGCGGAGGAAGAAGCCTTGCTGTTAAACTATAAAAAACTGACCGAGGAAGAAGCCGAAGCCAAAAAAGCGGTAAAAACTGCCGAGCAAAAGCTGAAGGAATTGGTCTTGAAAAAATACAACGAACTGACTACAGAGGAGATTAAAACCTTGATTGTAGATGATAAATGGTTGCAAAATCTAAAAACCCGAATTGACAACGAAACCGACCAGGTGAGCCAGCGACTGAGCAACCGAATTAGTGAACTGACCGAACGCTATGAAACGACTTTACCGGAATTGGAAAATGATGTGACTAATCTACAGGAGAAAGTGAATCAACATCTTCAATTGATGATAAATAATTAATCATGGTCAACATTTTTGAATCTAAAGAACTAATCAAAAAATCAGTTGTTGCAAATTTTGCAATAACTGCTTCTGATGGAAAAGTAAACCTATATTTAAAAGTGAAAGAAATATGAGTAAGATAGGTTATATACAAACAGAGATTGGATTAATTCCGGAGGATTGGGAAGTAAAGATGTTGGGGGAAGTTTGTAGTTACATAAACGATGGAGTTCATAAAACTCCTAATTATATAGATAATGGCATTCCTTTCTATAGTGTTGAAAATGTCTCGGCCAATAATTTTGAAGATGTAAAATTTATATCAGAAGAAGAACATTTAATATTTTCAAAAAGATGTATGCCCGAAAAAGGAGATATTCTTCTAACACGTATTGGTACGTTAGGGTTGACCAAACTAATAGATTGGGAGGTAAATGCAAGTATTTATGTTAGTTTGGCGTTGCTCAAAATAAATCGTAAAGAAATTGAGCCTCGATATTTATATGCTTATTCAAAATCTATTTTTTTTGTCAATAATATTAAAAAATTAGCTTTAACTAATGCAACACCACAAAAAATAAATATGGGCGAAATTTCAAAAGTCCCATTATTAATTCCTAAATCAAAAAAAGAACAAACCGCCATTGCTCAGGTATTAAGCGACACCGATGCTTTGATTGACGGTTTGAAAGCTTTGATTGCCAAAAAACAAGCAATTAAACAAGGGGCGATGCAGGAGCTGCTGACCGGTAAAACCCGACTCAAAGACGAAAACGGAAAAACTTTTGAAGGAGAATGGGAAGAGAAGATGTTGGGGGAGATGTGCTTTTTACAATCTGGATATTCTTTTCAAAGTGCGTTATTTAAGGATGGAGGTATTCCTATTTTCAGAATTGCAAATATCAAGAATAGCAAAATATCTTTTGAAAATGTAGCCTACTATGATGAAAACTTCCCTATTTCGGAAGACTTTTGGGTTAGATGTGGTGATATTTTGATTGCTATGTCCGGTGCTACTACAGGAAAAGTTGGGCGTTATAATTATGAGCATAAAGCATATTTAAATCAGCGGGTAGGAAATTTCAAAATTTTAAATAATGCCCAACTAAATAAAGATTATTTATTCCAGTTAGTTAATTCGAATCTTTTCCGAAATTTATTGGAAAAAGAACTCGAACAAGGAGCGCAACCAAATATAAGTGCAAAGCAAATAGAAAATTTGATTTTCCAATTTCCAAATTACCTAAAAGAACAAACCGCCATTGCCCAAGTTTTAAGCGATATGGATGCAGAAATAGAACTATTGGAAGCTCGTTTACAAAAAACCGAACAGCTAAAACAAGGGATGATGCAGGAATTGCTGACGGGAAGGACGCGGTTGGATTTGAGCCGGTT
>CAZVAD010000106.1:0-9574 GCA_964624645.1 uncultured Mariniphaga sp. | reverse complement strand
AGAAAAATTTTGGTAAGCCCCCGGTTAAAATAAGCTTCGGCAAATTCGGGTTCAAGTTCAATAGCCATATTTAAATCTTCAATGGCGCTTTTGTACTCCTTCAGACGCAACTTCATATACGCCCGGTTGAAATATCCAAAAAAGAACTTGGGCTGCTGATAGAGCAGCAGCTGATAATCGTCTAAAATTTTCTGATATTCAGGCATGGAAGCCGGCAGAACATCAGGATTTTGCTCAGCCGCAGCTGCTCCGATTGAAACCGAAAGCTCATCGGGGGTTGAATTCAGCAGCTCTATCTGTTCCAGAATTTTATAGCGGGTATTTCCGCGGATAAAATAGGCCATAACCTGTTTGCTGTCCATTTCAATGGATTTATCAAGTTCTCCCAAAGCCTTGCTGTATTCCCCGGTTAAATAATCAGAAACAGCCAGATTGAGATAATTATGGCTGCTTTTTTCAATGCTCAGGCGTTCATTAAAATAGAGAATGAAATTTTCAAATGCCTTCTGCTGGTCTTCCACCGACCTGTTTGTGATGGTGAATAACGGGTTGTAGTTATTCTTCTGGTTCAGGTTGTCAATCAGCAGATTATAGTATTGAGAACGATCATAGTCCACTGCATTTTTTTCGTAGGCTGTAATAAAGAATATCGGTTGCAGGTCAATGACAATATTCCGGTTTTGAATCCTGCCGTCATCTTCATCAAACTCTTCGTCTTCTTTGGGCAGATTGCGCGAATCTTCAACAATAAGGTTGGTTCGCTGTCTTCTGCTTCGCGCCTGTTCGGCTTTTTCCCTGCTTTCGTCTTCCTGTTTGTCCCGGTCGGCATCATCCTGCATGTTTTGCTGTCCCTGATTCTGGCTTCCGCCGCTTTGCTGTGCAGCCTGCCCGGATGTGCTCTGCTGCTGCGACTGCCCCTGTTGCCCTTGCTGGCTCTGTTGCTGCTGTGCCAGTTGCTCGGCATCCAGCCGGCGGCTTTCCAGATCGAATTGCGGATTCAGCTGTGCTGCAATCCTGTAGTCTTCTGCAAAACCAGAGCGTCCCAATATTTCACGCGCCATTGCCCGGTTAAAATATGCACTTGCCATTTCAGGGTTTTGGCGCAGTGCAACATCATAATCCATGATGGCTCCCTCGTAATCGCCCAGTTTATGCTTTACGATTCCGCGGTTATTGAATGCCAGGGCATTGTCCGACTCCAGTTTTATCGACTGGTCATAATCGCGCAGCGCCGAGGCATAGTCATCCAGTTCAAAACGCGCCAGCCCGCGATTCAGGTAAGCTCCGGCAAAATGCGGACGGATAATAATGACCTGATTCAAATCCCGGATCGCCTCCTGAATATCCCCCTCAACAATGTGTGCATTGCTCCGGTTCATCAGGGCATTGGTGGATTTTGGATTGATGGTCAGTGACTTATTATAGTCCTCAATAGCACCTTTCACATCTTTCAGGGCAAGCTTTGCAATTCCCCTGTTGTTGTATAACGATTCATTGTCCGGGTCAAATTCCAGTCCGCGATTATAGTCATCAATCGCCTTTTCATACTCTCCCAGATTGTGATACGCCATTCCGCGATTCATATAAGCCTGCGGGTAAAACGGTTTGATTTCTATTGCCCTGTCATAATCCAGGATGGCGCCCCGGAAATCTTCCAGCTGGTGCTTGGCGATTCCCCTGTAAAAATAGGCTTCGGGCAAATAGGGTTTAAACTTGATGACTATATTAAAATACTCAATGGCTCCGGTGTAGTTCCCGATTGAAATTCGTGTACGCCCCACCCGGATATAGTGGTTGATATTTAACTGCCCTTCAGCAACAAAAACGGTAAGCAGTAAAAAAGCAAGTATCGTCGTAATTTTTTTCATTTTCTCACTTCCTGAACGCAAAAATAGCATTAAAAGAAAATATGTCTCTTTTTTAACCGCTATATTTATTCGTTTAGTCCAAATAACCGCTCAGCCACAAAATTTTGTACTCCCAAAATCAATTTTCAAAAAAATATTTCAACTTATATTTCTATGATGCAGTTTCCAAACAACACAGTTTTAAGTCGTAAAAGGCAACTCTTTTTCAACTTCGGATCATAAAATATTCGTTTAAAAATTTATTATTCCTATTTTTGACTGATCTTAAAAAAATTGACATTAAAATCCAGTATCCATGAAATTTACAATCCGCTTTTTTCTAACTGTACTGCTCATTTCCAGCCTTTCACTCAACTTATTCTCCTCAGGTTACATTTCTGGGAACAAAGAAGAACCCTGGAAGTTTGAGGATATCCTTTCACTTCCGGCCCCTCCGGTTGAAGATCAGCACCGCTCCGGTACATGCTGGGCTTTTTCCGGCCTTTCATTTTTGCAATCGGAAATGATGCGAATGGGAAAAACTGATATAAATCTTTCGGAAATGTTCATCGTTTGGCACACCTATGCCGAAAAAGCCAGAAAATATGTGCGGGTTCACGGGCATCTCAATTTTTCGCCCGGGGGCGCTTTTCACGATGTAACCAACATGATTGAAAGATATGGCATTGTTCCGGAATCGGTTTATACCGGACTGAAATATGGTGAAGAGCGGCACGTGCACGGTGAAATGGACCGGGTTCTGGAGGAGTATGTCAAAGGCGTTGTGGAAAACAAAAATCGTAAGCTGAGCTCTGCCTGGCATGACGCCTATACGCAGATTCTCAACACTTATCTTGGGGAAATCCCCAAAAATTTTGAATACGATGGGAAAAGATACACTCCGCTCAGTTTTGCTGAAAATTTAGGACTGAATATGAGCGATTACGTTGAAATCACTTCCTACACCCACCACCCTTTTTACTCCAGATTTATCATTGAAATTCCGGATAACTGGTCGTGGGACGAGGTGTATAATGTTCCGCTGAATGAGCTGGAGGAGATTATTGACTATTCGCTTGAAAACGGTTATACCATCGCCTGGGCTGCCGATGTGAGCGAAAAAGGGTTTGCTTCGGGCGGAAAAGGGATTGCTGTTATTCCTGCCGCGCCGCAGACCGACATGTCGGATGCCGAAATTTCCCGCTGGGAGGCCCTGCCGGAACGGGAACGCGAAAATAAATTGTATAAACTGGACAGACCGGTTCCCGAGCTTGAAATTACCCAGGAAATGAGACAGATAGCTTATGATAATTTTCAAACCACCGACGATCATGGCATGCACATTATCGGTAAAGCCAGAGATGCACGCGGCCAGACGTTTTACAAAATCAAGAATTCATGGGGCGAATATAACTTGTACAAAGGTTATTTTTATGCTTCAAAACCTTATCTCAGCTATAAAACCATGAGCATCATGCTGCATAAGGATGCCATTCCGCCGGCAATACGAAAAAAACTCAATCTGTAAGATATTCAGGGACTACTTGCTTTTCAGGTAGTCCTTTTTCATTCTCTCCGATTTTTTCAGAATACAAAACAGGCATGGCAAAAACATTCAGGAACAGGAACCATCACATAAACTATCCTGACGCGCGGGGTTCACGCTCTTTTTTTAAGAACAATTCTTCTGATGGCATGAAGTTTCCGCTTCTGCTCATTTTTTTGCTTTTACTCTTTTTTCAAGGATTTTCCCAAAATCCGGCTGAAGACATGCAGTGGTGGAATGAAACACATGGCTGGGAAGAGGGCGACCCCGTCTGGCGCGACTGGATGACACTTTCACCGGGATATTTCGGCCCCAATGCGCTGCCTGTGCCCCACGTGATGAAAGGCGAACTTTTCAAAAGCCCGGAAATTGAAATCACCTTATCAAACCATGCACTTCCCGGCGACCCCACACAGGATATTTCCGGATATACCTATATTCCTTTTGCAAAAAACAAAATTGCCATTGAAATGTACGGGGTTATTCTTGAGCGCTTTGCATTCTCCGAAACGCTACGGGACGAACGCCTTTCGCGGATAAAAAACGGGAAAGGCACTGCCGCGGGCGATTTTTATTTCAGTACGCTGATACAACTCCTCAAAGGACGAAAGTTTCCAAATACCCTTCTCCGGTTCGGAACCAAAACCGCTTCGGGAAACCAACTGGAAGGCGCCCGTTATATTGATAGCCCGGCATATTTTTTTGATGCCAGTTTCTCAAAAAATTTCGGGAGTCACGAAAATGAATCTTTTAAACCTTTCCTGATGTTAGGTTTTTATTCGTGGCAAACCAACGATGCGCTGAATCTGCAAAACGATGCGCTGCTTTATGGAGCCGGTGCCGATTACACCAAAAACTACTGGTTGTTTTCAGCGTCCCTGTCGGGTTATTCGGGATATAAAAAAGAGCTGGACCGCCCCATGCAGCTCAATTTTGATGTGAGAAAAGATTTTGAAAAATCCGCTTTCCGCCTGCAGTATCACCACGGATTGCAGCACTGGAACTACAAAACCATACGGGTTTCCTATATCCTGAAATTCAAAACCCGGGAACGGGAAGGAGTTTGATAAATTTCTTACCAGTCGTGACGGGTAGTTGGGGCATGGCAGTATTTTAAACGGCATCAGACTTCAACGAAACCTGTATCTCCCTGAATCCAACGAAACGATTGATCTGTGATGACTTCTCTTTTTCTTCCTCAATGCACATATCAATCACTTCTTTAATGTTGCTCAATGCCTCATCAATGGTAGCTCCATAAGAATGGCAACCTCTAAAGACCGGGCAGCTTACAATATAAAAATTGGCTTTAGTTTTCAGGCCATTGTCAATAAGGAAGATTTCATATTGTATAAGTTTTGAATTCCCTGCTTCCTCACTTCACATGCAAATCCCTGGCGCCTAAAATTTCGGTGGAAGTTTCGCCTTTCCAGCCGTTGTACTGGTTGATTCCGGTGTAAACACGCACAAAGTCAATACCTCGCAAATGCACGGGATTTCCATTTTTATCCACCGCCCATTCAATGTTAAACCCTTTGTCCACACTGTTGGGCAGATTGTCGGCATAACCCCAGGGATAGGAGTACTGAATAAAGAGAGTCCCATCCTGCTGTTCGCTCTCATCCACGGCATTGTCTTTCAGCCGCGTACCCTGAAAGGCAAGCGCTGAAAAATCATCCAACCAGAGCGGCCAGTAGCTTTGCAAATGAATATTGTTTTTATAGACATAACCCGCTTCCCCCCGGTTATCGTTCCACGGGATATAGGTCATGTCAGTGATGGAAGCATTGCTGCCGCTTCCCGGAACCTCCGGTTTTCCGGGATCGGGCTTGTGGTAGGTGATTTCATAGTTTTTCTGCGTCTCAGGTTTGTAGTATTCACTTCCTGCAAGTTCAAACCACTCATCGTCCGGAATGCCGTTGTTGTTTGCATCAAACGACACCATAACAATGCCCGGCTCGCTGCTTCCTGCCGACCTGCCGTCATTGGGATGGCTCTGCTCCACAAATGCGTTCCCATCAATTTTAAAATCATATTTCTCCGGAAGATTCAGAACCGTATGGTCAAATCCGAAGGTGATGTAACCACCAAAACTGCCAAGCGATACCGTTTGCCGGTTGTTGCCGGCAATGGCAAGCTCCGCTTTGTGAATCATCTCTTTTTCAGTGTCGCCCGGCTTATATTCGGGCAATTTATTTATGAACTGCCCCGGCGCAGGGCGGTATTCAAACACTCTGGCAATATAGGGGCTGTAAGCCACCAGCTCTTCAATCACCACAATTTTCATGGAATGCACCAACGAATTGCCGCCGTCTGCAATTTCGCAGGTAACAGGGTAAGTTCCGGGTTTTTCAGCCAGAAATACCAGGTTCCGTTCTTCCGACAACAATGAATCTTCTCCGGCGCTGTTTACCGTTGACCAGCGATAAGCCGTTCCGCTCAATTCAGGCTGCAGATGCAGGGCTTTCATCCGCTCAATCCGGTACGTATCGTTCAGGCCAAGACTGACCAAAGGTTCATCCTGCGAGCAGGAGAAAAAAGTAAAAAGCAGGAAAACCGGAATGATCGATTTCTTAAATATTATTCTCATCTTCTGTTGTTTATATCCTTGTTTACAAAAGCAATGTGCGCGGGAATATCGCCCGTGCGGATACTCCACCTGCGTTTCCCGGTTTTATCGTAGCAGAGCAACTTTCCGCTGGAAACATAGTTTTTGGCATCGGTGATAAAGATATCGCCATTTTCGGGATGAACGGCCAATCCGTATGGCATTTCGATTTCATTTTCAGTTCCATCGGTAATGAAGTTCCCGGAAACTACTTTTTTTGTACGCACATCAATAATGCTGTAAGCAGCCCGGTTTTTTCCGTCAGCGAAACCGGAACTGATGCTGAACAGATAGAGCGAATCGCCGTGTATTGCCATATTTGAGCAGGGAATATCCAGCGTGCCGGAAACTGAATAGTCCCCGGAAGTCTCCTGTTTTTCCAACACACAGAGCGCTGAAGGAACCTTATTCCGGTCTCCCTGGATGCTAACCCAGAGTTTGCCGTATTTGTCGGCGCGGATACGCTGCGGATTGATGCCCACCGGAATTTGCTTTACCTGCCTGAACCCGGCCAGATTAATCACCGAAACGGTATTGTCATATTTTGGCGCCCGGTAGCCTCCCGAATTGGCCACAAAAATATTTTTGCCGACAATTTCCAGTTCCTCGGGCTGATACCCCACCGCAACTTTTGCTTCAATCTTAAAACTTGCCGTATCGACCTTGTAAACAGCGCCCAACGGGGCATTATCATCCATTGCCACCGGCCCCACATAGGACGAAACGTACGCTTTCCCCTCACTGAAACGGATAGAACGGCAGTTTGGAATATCAATCTGAGTGATTTTTTTGGCTGTGAACAGATCCAGCACATCCACCTTGTGCGACGCATTGAGTACCACGTAAATCTTGTTGCCGTAAATCCGGATATCATTCCCGACATCCCCCATCTCTTTGACCACATCAGGATTTCTTTCCGGAAAAACATTCCGCAGATAAATTCCTGAGCGAAAATCCAGAAAATCCAGTGTGGACTTGTTGCTGCCCATATTTCCTTCGTTAAGAAGGTATAATCCGGTAATGTTTGAATCCGGGTTGTAAACCACCGGAACGGATTCCTGTTCCGCCGGGAGCAGCACTTCATCCCCGCGGCAGGCATAGAGAGCCAGAAATCCGATTGCACAGATTGCTGAAAATAAGATATTTGGCATTCTATTTTTCATATTTCAATGCTTAGCGAAAGTCTGAAATTTCTTTTGGGCATGGGATAATTCAGAATCACATCATAATCCTGACTCAGCAGATTGTTTATTTCAGTGCTGATTTTTGCATCATAGCCGCTGACTTTCAGTTGCTTCACAACGGATAAATCATTGGTGTACCACGGCTGCATGTAGTTGTAGCGAATATTTTCCTGCTGGTTGTAGCGTTCGCCCACGTAGATGAAACTGTAGTTGACTCCCCACGACCGGTAACGCGCGTTTGCGGTAAATGCTCCGCTGTGGTGCGGGATATAGGGAATCTGATGGGAATAGTAGTTGTCGTTCCCGCTGGTAAAATCCTGCGCATTCTGAAAGGTGTATTGCAACCGGCAGGTGATGGAAAAATCCTTGACCGGTTCGGCAACCGTCTGCATGGAAACATCCACACCCCGGATTTCCACATAGCCTAAATTGAGCATGGTCCACCGGAATTGCTGCCCTTTGGGATAGGCAATGATTTTATCTTTCACTTCATTGTAATAGCCGTCAATATTGAACCGGAAATGGGAAATAAACCGGTTCTTCCGGTTTTTCTCATACCACATTCCGATGTCATATTGCTTTACATATTCCGGTTGCAGGTTTGCGTTGCCCATGTCCGTGTAATACAAATCGTTAAATGTCGGCATTCGGAATGAGTGCTTAAAAAATGACCTGAAATTCAGATCATGGAAAGAAAAAGGTTTAAATGAAAGAAAAAGGGCAGGTGAAAAAGCGGTTTTATTTGCCGGACCGGTTTGGGCTACCGGTTTGTTTTGCACAAAATTCCCCAGTATGCTTGCCTGTCCTTTCAGCTTTCCTTTTTCCAGCGCCGTGGCAAGCGCCAGCAGATGAATATTTCTGGAAGGAATGGGAAAAATTTCATTTTCAGCAGCATTTAACTCGTTGTGCCTGGTCATTTTATTCCATTGAAAATCATAGGAAACAGAAATATCCCATCCTTTCAGCAAGGCATACAAGCCCGTGCCGGACAGATAAATCTCCTTCTGCCTGAAGGTGTTGTCAATCTGTAAAAGACTTTCATCCTTATTGATATAGTGCGTAAGATCGTTGGCATATTTTGCATTGGCCATTGCCCTGAAATGTTGCGAAATGTCCTTTTTCAGGGTCCCCTGCAAAAACGAGTTGTTGTCCCACAGCCGCTCGCCGCGCCGCCACACATTGTTCACAATGGCTCCGGGCATCCCTCTTTCCGAGTTGTAGTTATACGCCCTGAGGTTCCACACGCCATCGGGAATGGCGCCATGCACTCCGAATTCCATCCGGGTGGCATTGATGTCACCGTTTTTTCTGACGGCTGTGGTGTCATAAACCACTTCGCCTTCCGGGTTTTTCCTTTTATAACGAAACGGATATTCACCGTGTGCATTTATCCATTCGCCGCTGAATGAAACACTTATGCTGTCGGATAACCTGTGCTCAAAAAGGATGGAAGGGTTGAACAATCCGAAAGAACCTGTTTTTATTACAGATTTCAGGTTGGTGCTTTTGCCGTTTGCAAACCGTGGTTTTCTTGAGGTCAGGTAGATACTGCCTGCGGTGCCGAAATCTTTTGCCGGCTGAAAAATCTGGCTTTTCTGGCCGTTATACAATGAAATCTCCTCCACATTATCCAAAGAAAATTTCCCAAGGTCAACCACTCCGTTCTGCGCATTTCCCAACTGAATGCCATTATAGAAAACGCCCATGTGATTGGTTCCCATGCTGCGGATATTCACAGTTTTCAGTCCGCCAATTCCGCCATAATCCTTCATCTGAACTCCTGAGAAATAGCGGATGGCATCGGCAACCGAAAAGGTGCCGAGCGATTTCAGTTCTTCCCCGGAAAGTTTCTGGGCGGGAATCACCTCCTTTTGAAACGGCGCAACAACCATCACTTCAGGAATATGCTGCAGACTGTCAAGTTTTGACTGCCCGGACAACGGGCCGGAAGCTATCGCCAGGCAGGCTAAAAAGCAAACAAGATATTTCCTGAAATGAATCATTTTAATCAACCCTAATTTTAATATCAATAAAATAAAAAGACCCGGCACATTAAAGAACATGCTTTGCACAATTCGTAAAAAGAAAACTTTTTTGACTGTCATTTTCAAGCCCTGTTTCCCGAAAGCCGTTATACATTTTATCCATTCTGGCAGGTCTTCTGACTTACTCATCCTTTGTGCACCCTTCCCGTTCCGCCCGGCGGAACAGTGGTTTCTGAGTGTTGCACAAGGACTTGAATGAGCTTACAGCAGCGGGTCTGTTCAGGATTTACACCTGATTCCCTTTTCATTGTCCATTCCGAAAAGAATGAACAACACCAAAATTTCTGTTGCAAAAGTACTTATTATAATTCAAAGGCGGGTCAATGTTTGGAAAGACTTTTAGT
>CAZVAD010000105.1:0-9699 GCA_964624645.1 uncultured Mariniphaga sp. | reverse complement strand
TCATTCAAACTCCCCGGTTGTACTGGTGTTTTCGGCTGGGAAAATTGAGGTGTCACCTGTTACTTCCTGGCTTTCCCCGGGAATTTCCTCCGGGGGATCTTCTTCATCTTCCCAGTCAAATTTATCGCGGCGGATAATGTATTTTCTGTAGTAGAATGCCAGCGCTATGCCTGAAATTGCTCCCCACAGGTGTCCTTCCCACGAGATTTTTGGGTCAATGGGAAAAATTCCCCAGATCAGGCCGCCGTAAAGAAAAACCACCACCACCGAAAAAGTCAGCAACCGCACATCGTTGCGAATGATTCCGCTCACGAAATGAAATGCTGCCAGAGCATATACAACCCCGCTTGCGCCGATGTGCCACGCTTCGCGTCCGGTGATCCAGATGGTCAGTCCGGTCAGCAGGTAAAGGAAAATGAAAATCTGATAGGAAATCCGCCGGTAATAGTAGATGAGCATAAAAAACAGAATAAAAAAGGGAATTGAGTTGGACATCAGATGGTTGAAGCCCGAATGGATGAACGGGGAAAACAGAATGCCGGGCAAACCTTTCAGATGGCGGGGATAAACGCCCAATTTCACAACTTCCACATGGAGGGTTATTTTGATGATTTCAACAATCCAGAAAGCCACGACAAAAGCGGCCGGAATCACCAGGCTGTGGAGAAATATGCGTTTCTCCATTTTGGGATCAAGGTGGCGCGGATTGCTTGGATAGTATTTAAAAACCCCCATTTATAAGCTCTTTTATCGTTTCTACAAATTCAAAAATTTCCTTTTCCGTTGTGTCGAAAGAGGTCATCCACCTCACTTCGGGTTTTGTTTCATCCCACAGGTAAAAAAAGAATTTCTCCTGCAAAGGTTCAACAATACTTTGCGGAATTTCAGCAAAAACTCCGTTGGCCTCCACCGGACGGGTAATCTTTATCTGCGGAATTTTCGCTACTTCATTTTCCAGAAGTTTTGCCATTTTGTTGGAGTGAGCAGCTGTTTCACGCCAAAGGTCGTTTTTAAAATAGGCAATAAACTGAGCGCCAACAAAACGCATTTTTGAAAAAAGCTGCATGCTCTGCTTGCGGAGATATTTTGTGTTTACCGCCAGTTCAGGATTAAAAATCAGAACCGCTTCGCCCATCATCATGCCGTTTTTCGTGCCGCCGAACGACAGGATGTCCACCCCGCAATCTTTGGTGAATTCCTTAAAATCCAGATTTAGTGAAACTGCCGCATTGGCAATGCGCGCGCCATCCATGTGAAGCAGCATATTGTGGCTGTGAGCCAGTTTGGCGAGCGCTCTGATCTCCTCCGGACGGTAAACCGTGCCTAACTCGGTGGCTTGTGAAATCGAAATAATCCGTGGCTGGGCGTGGTGTTCAAAATCAAATCCGTGCAAATGGCGCTGAACGGCCTGTGGCGTCAGTTTGCCGTTTTCCGGTGCAACTGCAAGAAGTTTGCAGCCGGTGAATTTTTCGGGAGCGCCACATTCATCCACCTGAATATGCGCGGTTTCTGCACAAATTATGGAATGAAAGCTCCGGGCTACCGAGGAGAGCCCGAGGACGTTGGCGCCGGTTCCGTTGAAAACAAAAAAAACTTCGGTCTCTTTCCCAAATTTTTCCCTGAAAATTTCAAGGGCTTCAAGTGTGTATGGATCATCGCCATAGCCGGTTACATGTCCGCGGTTGGCTTCTGTCATGGCTTTGAGAATTTCCGGGTGTACCCCCGAATTATTGTCGCTTGCAAATCCTTTTTTCATCTGTTTTGAAGTTTTTTGAAAAACGAATGAAAAGTAGCTAAAGTTTCCGGGGTTGGAAAATGAAATGTTGTTGTTGATAAATTTTATGAGTTAAAGGCGGGAAATGTTTATCTTTGGTCAATTGAAAAAGGAAGCTGTAAAAATGGAGAATTATATTGTTTCAGCAAGAAAATACAGACCGGACTCATTCCGTACGGTTGTTGCACAATCTTCTATTACCACAACGCTGAAAAATGCCATACAAAACAACCAGCTGGCTCACGCGTATCTGTTCTACGGTCCGCGGGGTGTCGGCAAAACCACCTGCGCCCGGATTTTTGCCAAAACCATAAACTGCGAAAATCTGACTGCCGACACGGAAGCCTGCAATGTTTGCGAATCCTGTAAAGCATTCAATTCGGGAAGGTCATTCAACATCCATGAGCTGGATGCCGCATCAAACAATTCAGTGGACGATATCCGGCTTTTGATTGAAAAGGTGCGCGTTCCGCCGCAAATGGGAAAATACAGCGTCTATATCATTGATGAGGTGCACATGCTGTCGCCGCAGGCGTTCAATGCTTTTTTGAAAACATTGGAAGAGCCGCCCAAACATGCGATTTTCATTCTGGCAACTACCGAAAAACATAAAATCATTCCAACCATCCTGTCGCGTTGCCAGATTTTTGATTTTAACCGCATCGGATTGGATGATATTGCCGATCATTTGGAGTTTGTTGCCCAAAGCGAAGGCGTTTCGGCAGAGCGCGAGGCGCTGAACGTCATCGCCCAAAAAGCAGATGGTGCAATGCGCGACGCACTTTCAATCTTTGACCAGGTAGTCAGCTTTTCGGGAAAAAATGTTACCTATCAGGATGTTATTGCAAACCTGAATGTGCTGGATTATGATTATTATTTCCGGTTGGTGGAGCACTTTTTAAAAAATGAAGTTCCCGAAGCGCTGATGATTTTTGATGATATTCTGAATCATGGCTTTGACGGGCACCACTTTATCAATGGCATGGCAGGGCATATCCGCAACCTTTTGGTGTGCAAAGACCCGATTACGGTGCAATTGCTTGAAGTGGGCGGTGAAATCCGGGAGCGTTACAAACAGCAGGCGACAGCGTGCAGCAGTGAATTTTTGTTAGATGCACTGGAATTGAGCAATCGCTGCGATACGCAATATAAAGACAGTCAGAATAAACGCCTTCTGGTGGAATTGGTGCTCATGCGGTTGGCTCAGCTAACCGCTAAAAAAAAAATAGCTGACGAACCGGAAGATTTACTTCAACCTATTTTTTCCGTGCCATCTGCCGGGGCTGAAAAAAAGCCTGCGCCCGCACCAAAAAAAGAGGTGACGGAAAAAGTGTCAGAACCTGCCCGGGCGGTGAGGCGCCTGCCAGAGCAGGAGAAAGCGCCATCCATCAAGGATGCGCTCAGCGGTAAAGTGAATGAAAAGCAGCTGACATCAAAAGAGCAGCATGAAATTTATACGAATTTCACGGAGGCTCAGGAGTTTTCCGCGGAGGAGCTGAAAGCCAAATGGGAGGAATACGTCAGCCGGCTCAACGAATTTCCCAATCTGCAATCCACATTATCGCGAATTCCACACATCGAAGAAAATTACCAGCTGGTGGTTGACATTGAGAATTCAGTTCAGGAAGATCTGATTAACAGCATCAAACCTGAGCTGGTTTCCTGGCTGCGAAAAGAGTTGAAAAACTCACAGATTCAGCTGGATACAAGAATCACCGAAATTGAAAAAGAGAGAATTATCTATTCTCCCACCGAAAAATATATGGAATTGCTGAAAAAGAATCCAAAACTGGAGCTTTTAAAGCAGAGATTCAGACTTGATTTTGAATGATTTTTTAACAATATCCAGTTCAGGGAGCGAGACGTTTAATCCGCCAGTTTTCTTTTGCTTTCTCATATAAAATCCTGTCGTGCAGCCTGTTTGCACGTCCCTGCCAGAATTCAATCTTTTGAGGCACAACCCTGAACCCTCCCCAGAAAGGAGGGAGAGGCGGCTCCTGATTTTTAAACTTCTGTGTCATTTCTTCAAAACGGTTCACCAACGCTTCCCGCGAAGGGATTTCACGGCTTTGCGCAGACGCCCAGGCTCCGATTCTGCTTTCCAGCGGCCTCGATTTAAAATAATCTTCAGATACTTTAAAACTCACTTTTTCAGCTGAGCCGCTTATCCGGATTTGCCGTTCAAGCAACGGCCAGAAAAAAAGTAAACTCACCTTGCTGCCGGAAAGGATTGCTTTCCCTTTTTCGGATTCATAGTTTGTGAAAAAAACAAAACCCTGTTCGTCAAATGATTTGAGTAAAACGATTCTGGAACCGGGAAATCCGTCGGCGCCAATAGTGGAAAGCGCCATTGCCGTGGGTTCGGGTTCGCTGGAAGAAAGGGCATCTTCCAGCCATCTGCCAAATTGTGTAACCGGGTTTTTATCCATGTCTTTTTCAGACAATTCCGAGGTGATATATTCATTTCTGTGTGAACTGATATCCATTTTTATAATTTGCTAATATTAAAATCATTAAGGAACAAATTTATGAACTTTTTTGTTTATGCCGCGTTTTGTGGTTTTAGGTGTTTCATTCAGATAAAGTTTAAAAATGATGAAAAAAATGTTGATTTCTCTTCTGGCCTTCTCTTTTATTCTGGTATTGTCTGCTTCTCCACCCATTAATATTGGAGATAAGGCGCTTCTGACTGACGTGAAAATGCCCGATGTCAAGGGAGAAAAAGTGTCGCTGGATGACGCAGCAAAAGAAAACGGACTGATGGTGATTTTTTCCTGCAACACTTGTCCGTTTGTGAAAGAATGGGAAAAACGCTACAATGATTTGAAAAACTATGCCGAAAGTCATCAGGTCGGAATGATTGTGCTTAATTCCAATCACGGCAGCCGGAACAGCGGCGATTCTTTTGAAGACATGAAAAAACAGGCTGCTGAGCACAGCTACGATTTTTATTATGTTGTGGATGAAGAGAGCAGGATTGCCAACGCTTTTGGCGGGCAAACCACGCCACATGTGTTTCTGTTCGACAAGAACATGGAACTGGCCTACAAAGGCGTAATTGACGATAATTACAAAAGCGCTGCCGAGGTAAAAAAGGCTTATGCAAAAGATGCTGTTGCCAGCATAGCTTCCGGTCAAAAAGTTGCTGTTGAAGAAACTAAACCCTTAGGTTGCAGCATTAAGAGAAAGACGGATTAATTTATTTGCTAAAAAAGCTAAAATTTACTTTTCCGTACTTTCTAAGTTCAGTGAAATGTGAAAAACCTGAAAAATTATAGTCTTTCGGGTGCTCCAGAATAAGCAGTCCGTTTTCTTTTAAAACATCAGCATCAAAGATTGAATCGGGAATATCTTTGATGATTGGAAAATCAAATGGCGGGTCGGCAAAAACAATGTCAAATTTTTGCCGGCAGCTTTTTAAAAATTTAAAAACATCCACGCAAAATACCTGGGCATTGTCAGCTTCCAGTTTTTCCAAAGTGTCCCTGATGAAGCGAACGTGACGAAAATCCTTTTCAATAAAGGTCGCTTCGCTTGCTCCTCTGCTGATAAATTCATAGCCGATACTGCCGGTTCCTGAAAAAAGATCGAGAATCTTCATTTCCGATAAATCATACCGGTTTTCCAAAATATTCATTAATGCCTCTTTCGCCTGGTCTGTGGTGGGACGGGATGAAAATTTTTTACCGGGTGTGAAAATCCGGCCTTTGTATTTTCCGCCAATGATGCGCATAATGATTAGTAGAGCGAGGTGTGATTACAGAGATTTTCTCCAAAAACTTCAGGGTTATACCCGGTGGAAATCTTTTTCAGACCGATTGTTTTGAAATATTTGTGCAGCGTTTTGAAAATTTCATTTTCTTCAGAGATATTCCCTGCCAATTCCAACGCTGTGCTCTCTGTATTTATTTTTTTGGATTTCAACACGGAAAACAGAAAGTAGGCAACATCGGCAGGAAGATTTGAACTAAAATGATTTGCCGTCAGCAGGCGTTCTCCTGAAAAGAGCAGTAAATCAAAGCTTTTCCGGTTGAAAGAGAGAAAAGCCAGGTTTTGCTGTGATTTTTCTGCCGTGGCTGCCCGGGCAATGAAATCCGAAACCGGATGCTGAATCTGTACCCCCGGAAACCGGCGTTCAAAAACTTCCGTCAGCGAACAGGGAATTGTAAAAACAAGATTTGCAGCAATTTCGGAGATGTAATTATCCCTTGATTCACAGTTTTTATTGCTGCCAAAAAGCAGGTTGGTTACAGCATCCTGATTTTTATAGTCATAAAATGTAGAAGGGATTAACGTGTATCTTTCGGAAGAGTAATACAGGCTGATTTCAGAAAATTCATTTTTCAGAATGTCCTGGCTATCAATCCACTCATCAAATCTCCGGCCAATGAACTCCATGGAGCTCAGCGTGATTTGTTCATAATTAAAGGCTAAGATTCTGTTTTTGACCGGGCGGATTACACAAAAAGAAAATCCATCCGGGCTAACCTGGATGGATATTTTATATTCTTTTGTCCGGTTATCGTCAAATTCCGAATCTGTTATCCGGCTAATCATTTTATTATTCCCAGTTTCCTGCGTTGTTGACCGCTTCTGTCAGCGAGCCTACTTTTAATCCGGGATACCTTTCATTGAGTCTTCGTT
Source organism: uncultured Mariniphaga sp. (assembly GCA_964624645.1). GTDB lineage: Bacteria > Bacteroidota > Bacteroidia > Bacteroidales > Prolixibacteraceae > Mariniphaga. The sequence goes on along the minus strand of CAZVAD010000105.1, from coordinate 3,281 downwards.
GCTCATTCATGTTGATAATGTACTGTCTCTCAAGTCCCTTCAGGATGATGTTGTTGTGCGCCTTGACTTCAAAAACAGGTACCTTAATTCCCGAACCGGTGGTGATGATATTTGCGCCAATGTCAAATATAGCCATGGTATCTTCCACAGGAATGTACTGCAACTGATCAGCATTGAAAGATTTATCGAATACTGTTTCCAGAACAGGCACCCTGATGGTATCGCGGATAATCAGCCCTCTCTGCAAAGCCCTTCTTTCCGTTAACCCGGCATCGATCATACTGTCGGTCAGTTCGCCAATTTTACGTACGTTCCTCAAAGAATCGAATTTGACAAAGTGAATGAGTGTGTCCCAGCTCCCGGTAAATTGTCCATAGACATCTTTGTAAGCCAATTGGGCTTTGCGAATGTCTTTCAGTCTGCTGATGGTTTTTTCATACCGCGCATCCTTGTCTTTTTCAAAATTGATAGGATCCTGAATACCTTTGTAAATAAAGTAGCCTAAAAGTATTGCAACAAGTGCAAGTAAAATTTGAATAACAGCTCTCATTTTAAAATTTTTAAGTAAGATTATTGTCGAATGCTCACAAAATTATAAAAAAAAACAAATTACCTTATCCCGAATTGCTTTATTTTGTCGTTATGATAAAAAATCATGTAAAATTACTTTTGGAGCAAAACATGCCATTTGCTCCAACTTCCTGTCAGTCAGCGTTAATGTCAGGTTTAGCCAATTTTGTCGCTTTTCCTGAACCGGATAAAATAATGTTGATAAAAGGTTTTGCCGGCACTGGAAAAACAACCATGATAAATGTGCTGGTCAAAACGCTTGATATTTTAAAAATCCGGGTTGTTTTAATGGCGCCGACCGGACGTGCGGCAAAAGTTGTTTCGGGTTATACCTCCCGGCCCGCCTATACGGTGCATAAAAAGATTTACCGGCAGCAGACAACGTCCGACGGAACCGGCAGGTTTGTCATTGACAAAAACTTGCATGCAAACACCTGGTTTGTGGTTGATGAGGCTTCCATGATTTCAAATGAAACTCAGGAGTCTTCGGTTTTTGGAAGCGGCAGGCTGCTTGATGACCTTCTGGAATATGTCTATTCCGGTAAAAATTGCCATCTGATTTTAGTTGGCGACACCGCCCAGCTTCCGCCGGTCGGGTTGCCCATCAGTCCGGCGCTGGAAGCTGATGCCCTGAGCGCAAAAGGATTCACAACAGAAGAATATATTTTGACAGAAGTGGTTCGTCAGGCCGTCGATTCGGGAATTCTTTCCCTTGCCACCCAAATCAGGAATCACATTGAACACGGGAATCCATCGGATTTTATCCACTTTGGGCTGGACACCTACAGTGATGTGGTGAAAATTTCGGGAGGAGAACTGATTGAGGAAATTTCCACCTGTTATAGTAAATACGGAATGCACGACACAACCATTGTTACCCGGTCAAACAAAAGGGCAAACCTGTATAATAAAGGAATCCGGGGAACGGTTCTGTACCGTGAAAACGAAATTGAAAGGGGCGACCTGCTCATGGTGGTAAAAAACAATTATTACTGGGGCAAGGAAGCTGAAGAGCTTGGATTCATTGCCAACGGCGAGAGCGCTGAAGTGGTTGCAATCTATGGATATGAAGAGCTTTACGGTTTTCGTTTTGCCGATGTGTGTTTGCGCTTCACAGATTATGAGGATGTGGAAATTGACTGTAAAATATTTTTAGACACATTATCTCTGGAAACGGCATCCTTTTCCTATGAGCAAAACCGGCGGCTTTTTGAAACGGTCTCCGAGGACTATCAGGATATAGGGAACAAAAGAAAACGGTGGGAAAAAATTCGCGAAAATCCTCATTTTAACGCCTTGCAGGTTAAATATGCCTATGCGCTGACCTGCCACAAAGCACAGGGCGGGCAGTGGAAAGCTGTTTTTATTGATCACGGCTTTTTGAGGGAAGAAATGCTGGACAGGGAGTACTACCGCTGGCTCTATACTGCTTTTACCCGTCCGGTGGAAAAGCTGTTTCTGGTGAATTTCAACAAGGCCTTCTTTGATGAAAAGGGAAAACCATGATTTGTATCAGTTTTTGATACTATACGTTTTTCCGTCAATTGCCACTTTTGTGTTTTCAAATACGCTTTGCGCCTCTTTCAGAAATGCGTCCGTGGTTTTGTAGCGTGAAGAAAAATGCCCGATAATCAGTTGTCCGGCATTGGCCAGTTTGGCAATCTCAGCGGCATCCAACGCTGTGGAATGATGGGTTTTATCGGCCAGTTCCCGCAGCTCTTCCGTGAATGTCGCTTCGTGGTAAAGCGCGCTGACTCCCCTAATGGTTTCCACAACAGCCGGGTAGAAGGACGTGTCGGAACAAAACGCATAAGAGACGGGTGAGGGCGGGGGCGTGGTGAGTTTTTCGTTTGGAATGATTGCACCGCTTTCCAGTTCAAAATCTGCACCCTGCTTGATGGCTCTGATTTGTGCAATGGGAATATTGAATTCCAGTATGGATTCTTTTTTGATGTTTCGCTCCTTTTGCTTTTCGCGGAATAAAAAACCGCAGCATTTGATGCTGTGTTTCAGCGGAAAGGAGAGCACTTCAATCACTTTGTCTTCAAAGATTAACTGCGGCTTTTTAAAGTTCAGCGGATGAAATACGACAGCAAACTGCAACCCTGCTTTCAGAAAATTGAGCTGCGGTTCTAAAATATCCTTGAGTTGGGAAGGGGCATAAATATGCAGGTCATTTTTCAGCCCCAGAAGATTGAAGGTTGAAATCAATCCGATCAACCCATAGTAATGGTCGCCGTGCAGGTGTGAAATGAAAATATGCCTGATTTTTCCGAAGGCAATTTTTTGTCTCCGTATCTGGATTTGAGTCCCTTCCCCGCAGTCAATCAAAAAAAACCGCCCGGATGCATTCAGCACCTGGGCGGTCGGGTATCTTTCGGATGTAGGCAGTGCAGAACTGCTTCCCAATATGGTTAATTCAAAAGCCATTTCTGCCTAAGTCTCCATCCTTTTTATTTTGAATCATTTTGAATTTGAAATTGCTCTGCCGGACTATTCTTCAGTCGTCGGTTTGCTCTCAGTCGCCGATTCACTTTCAGCCACTGGTTCGCTCTCGACCGTTGGTTCGCTTTCAGCCACCGGTTCTTCTTCAACTGCTGGTTTACTTTCTGCTACCGGCTTACTTTCAGTTGCTGGCTTGCTCTCCACTGCTGGTTCGCTTTCAGCTACCGGTTCTTTTTCAACTGCTGGTTTACTTTCTGCTACCGGCT
>CAZVAD010000104.1:0-9720 GCA_964624645.1 uncultured Mariniphaga sp. | reverse complement strand
TGCACCTTCTGGCCGATAAACAGGGAGGCGCTTCCGGCGCTGCAAACCTGCTCAAACCGGAGCTTGCGCGCGGAAATCTTACCGTCATCGGAACAACATCAATAGACAACTACACGAAATTCATTGAAACGGATGAAGCTTTCAACCGCCAATTTGAGCTCATTAAAATTGAAGAACCCGATGAGCAGACCGCATTGAAAATGCTGATTGAGATTGTGCCAAAATATGAGGAACACCACAATCTCAAAGCCGGTGAAGATGTGATGAAGGAAGCCATCAGATTGTCCAAAAGATTTTTAAAGGAACGTTCACTGCCAGAGTCCGCTATTGATCTGATTGACCACACCATGGCAGGCGTCAGGCTCATGGCTGATATTTCGCCGGCAACCCTGGAGAAACTTAAAAATGACCTGGAACAGTTCAACGATGACAAAGAAGCCCATTTCAATGAGTTGCAATGGTTTTGTTCCGATCTGAAAAATCAGATTTCTCCCATTCTCTTTTCCAAGCTTAATGAAACGGAAAGCGAACAAAACTTCAACACAGCTGCGGAAATTTTTGACTCCTGCAAAAAAGCGCTTGAAAATCTGGAAGAAATTGCCGGAGAAAAAATTGAAGCGCTGGACAAATCGGATGTCGGCGCCATTGTCTCCGGCAGGACAGGCATTCCATTAGGCAAGATGCAGACTGCCGAACGCGAACGATTAATGAGTATTGAAGATTACCTTAAAAGAAGGGTCATCGGGCAGGACCATGCGCTGAAAACCATTGCCGAAGCGATTCTTGAATCGCGGTCAGGTTTAACAAAAGCCGGGCAACCTATCGGTTCTTTCTTTTTCCTTGGCCCCACCGGCACCGGAAAAACCGAACTGGCAAAGGCGCTGGCCGAATTTCTGTTTCAGGATGAAACATTTCTTGTCCGGTTTGACATGTCGGAATTCAAGGAAGAGCACTCCGCTGCCCTGCTTTACGGCGCCCCTCCGGGCTATGTAGGCTATGAAGAGGGCGGTCTGCTGGTGAACAAAATCAGGCAAAAGCCCTACTCCATTGTACTTTTCGATGAGATTGAAAAGGCACACTCTTCAGTTTTTGATATTTTCCTTCAGATTTTAGACGAAGGAAAACTGCATGACCGCCTGGGAAAAGAAGGTGATTTTTCCAATGCAATGATTCTTTTCACATCGAATATCGGAAGTGATTTCATTGTGGACTCTTTCGCCAAAGGCGAAATTCCCCCTTCCGACAAACTGATGGAGATTATGAGCAACTATTTCCGTCCGGAATTTTTGGGAAGGCTGACTGAAATTGTGCCGTTTGCGCCAATCAGCAAAGACAATGTAGTGAAGATATTTGATATTCATCTGAAGGGCCTGCTGAAGATATTAGACGAAAAAGGAATCAAACTGGAGATGGACACCGGCGCCAAAGAAAAACTGGCACAAGCCGGATACACGCCCAAATACGGCGCACGTCCCATTGTCGGGATAATACGATCCAGGCTGCGGAGACCCCTTTCCCAGATGATTATTTCCGACAAAATTGCGAGGGGCTCAACAGTTCGACTTTCACTTGATGAAAATGAAGAAGTTACTTGGGAAGTTATTTGATTTTCTCAGAAGAAAAAAGAATAAACAAGACGATAATATATTAATTACACAAAATTTTGACACTATGCAAACATATGGAATTGGAGGAACAGAAGTTCCCATGGATGCAAGCGAAGCGCTGAGTGAAATCGCCCAGAATAAATCTTTGCTTATCCAAAAAATGACCGATGAAGCGCCATTCAAACCGGAAATTGTTGAAGGGCTGACTTCCATTGATGATGTTTTTAACCATTTCAGGCCCTCTGTGGATGTTGACTTTGAAGATTCTGAAGGAAACTCCAAAGAAGAAAAACTTTCGTTTAACGGCCTTGCCGACTTTGGAATTGGCGGAATTACCGCCCAAAGCAATTTTCTAAAAGACCTGACCAATCAAAAGGAGCAATTTCTAAAAATTGTGAAGCAACTGAAAAGCAATAAGCTGCTGCGCAAAGCCATTGAAACCAAAGAAACAAAGGAGGCAATGCTGAATACAATTTATGCGCTGATCAAGGAAATTGAAGAAGCTTAATCAATCAATTCATCAAAATAAATACGAAAAATATGGCACCACAAGAACAAAAACAGAATATTGAACAGTATCGGGAAAAGGTTATTGAAAGAGCCGGTCAGGTGGAAAAACCACAGGAACTGCTTGACCAGAGCTTGGTTCAGCTTGCAAAAGTCGGCGGATTTGATTTGCTGGAAGCTGCAATTGACGGCGTTCAGAACATGAATCCCGAACGAAAGGCAAGAAAAAGAATTTTTCTCTCGGAATCTTCCAAAAAGGAAGAACGCGATCAGGTAAAAAGCACCCTCCAGCTTTGGGCAGCTATTCTCTCCTCTTCGGAAAGTGTGATTGAGATGGTCGAAAGTTGTGAGCAAAGTGCACAAACCGCTGAAGAGACACTGGCAAAAAATCTGGCAAAAGCAATTGAAACCACTAAGGAGCTGGAAACAAACTACCGCTCAATCGCTCTTTTCTTCAAAAATGCCGGGAGCAACAAGATTAAGAATCTGACTTTTATGAATGCCGATCCTGAACAACTAAAAGATCTGGACGACACCCGGTTTATTGACGCCATTCAGGAAGAGCTGGTCAGAAACTATGACAGGCTGGATTTGCGTGACAACTACAGCCTTTTAATTTTGCCCGGATACCTTGGCTCCAACAAAGTGGTTGAAAAATGGGCAAAAATTGCTCACGAAAACAAAGTGATGCTCGTCACCGATTTTGAACATCTGGATACGCCCGATGATGTCATGGAAATGTTTGAAGCGGCAAATCTCACCGGCGGCGATATCTACAAGTCTAATGTACTGATGGCGTGTAACTACCTGGTCGGAAGAGATAAATACAAAGAAATCGGCGAAGATGAAGCGCTGTTTGTTCCTCCTTCCACTGCGCTTGCAGGAACAATTTACCAAACGCTCATGTCCCAGGTTGCCGCCGGAAAAAAGCACGGAAGCCTCAGCGAAGTGGACGGCGTGAAGTTCGATCTGAAAAAAAGCGAAATTGCCAATCTCGAAAAAATGGGGTTGATTCCCATGGTCAATGAATATGGAAAAGTGATGGCATTTTCAGCAAAAACACTATTCAACGGCGACAACCTGGGATTGCAGACCTACTCAGTGGTCAGGGTCTTTGACTATGTCACCAAAGTTTTGATGGATTTCCTGAACCGCAGGGCATTTGAAAACTTCAATGTCAAAACCCGGAAAGAGATACTCAGCCAGATTATCCGGTTTTTGGACAGCATTACAGGCCCGGGAAAACTTATTGAAAAATTCACCATCAAAAGATTTGAACAGGATAAAGTTCAAAAAGACCGTATCTACCTTGACATTCACATGACGCCCTATTTCCCGGCTAAAAATTTCATGATAAAAATGGACGGGCAAAAAGGCGATGACGGGAATGACTGGGATACGGAATACGAACAGGATTAGCACTTTTAGTTTTTAACCTTAATTTTTTTAATTATGTCATTTAAAGCAATTTTCGAAGTGGACGGTAACAAATACCGTGTTTTGGAATGCAGCTACAGCCTGCATCAGGACTATGACAACACCGGAAGGCCCTCTTCCACCACCCGTGGCGGAATTGTTGACCTGGTGATTGAATCTACCGACGACACCAGTATTTTTGAATGGATGTGCGACAGCTATATGAAGAAAGATGCGAAAATTACCTTCAATAAGCGCGACGAAGATGCAAAAATGAAGGAATTGGAAATTATTGAAGCATACATTGTGAGCTACAAGGAATCATTTGACGATTCCGGGAGTGGCGCAATGCTGCAACATTTCACGCTGTCGCCAAGATCTATCAAAATGGGCAACGGGGAACATGAAAACGAGTGGGCTATTTGATAAAAGTCTAATTTTCTAAACTCCTGATTTTTAATTCTAAGCATTTGCTCTTTTTAGAAAATAGGTTTATACACATTGCAAAACCTATTCTGCTTTTTTATTGTATATAATTTTTTAAATACGCAATTATGTCTTTAGTTGCCCGACTCTATCTCGATCAGCACGCAATGAGTAACAAAGGAATTCGGATTTTATCCTATAACTTCAGTTTCTCGCAGGAGATCGACAGTAACGGACTTCCCAGTTCAAGGGTGCGCGCCGGGCTCATCAACCTGACAATCTACGGGAAAAGCGACCCCGACATGGTCAACTGGATGTTGGGCAGAATGATGACAAAAAACGGGAAAATAACTTTTACCGGAATCAGCAGTTCGGGAATTCCACAGGAAACCAATTCATTGGTTTTCGAGAACGGAATCCTGGTTTCCTACAGCGAATCCTTCAACGATCAGTCTGACATGATTATATCCCTGAGCATCTCCTGCCAAAAAATCACGTTGTCCACGGCAACGTGGGAAACAAAATGGGATTTTGACAAAGGCACCTGAAATCTTAAATTTTAAAGAATGGCTTTACTTTCAAATATTGAAATTACAATCAACAATAATCCTTTCAGAAACTTTCAGGAGGTTATGATCAGTCAGAATCTTTATGGAATTGACCGGTTTGAAATTATCTGCCGCTACGATGCTCTGGAGGAACTTGATGGTTTTCTCATTGAAAAATCCAAGGATTTTTTAGGATACCCCATTGTCATCCAGACAAAATTTATGCAGGGTGACAGCGACAGCGAAACCGATGGAATCAATTTTTTAGGTTATGTTACTGAAATTGAAAGCTCGCGTAGCGCCATGGCAGACAGTGACCTGATTGTCATTTCCGGCGGAAGCAAGGAAATTGTATTGAACAGAAAGCCACACAACAGGCCTTTTTTGGATAAAACGCTTGATGAAATTGTGAAAGAGATTTTGAAAGATTATGATTTGCGACCAAAGGTAAATGCAAGAAACCAGCAGCGTTATCCCTATATCGTTCAATATGAAGAGAGCGATCTGGAATTTATCAGAAGACTTTCCATCCGCTACGGCGAATGGTTTTTTTTCAATGGCAGCGAAATCATTTTTGGAGAAATCCCGGAAGAGGAAAAAGAACTCACGATAGGACAGAGTCTGGATAATTTCAGGTATGGGCTGCGGATAGCTCCGGTTAAATTTAATTTAACGGCAGTTGAACCACTGACTGCCAAACTACACAGTTTTAAATCAGGCAGTAGCTCAATCGAATCGAACCTGAATGTTTACGGGAAACATGCGCTAAAAACGTCAAAAGAAATTTTCTCACTTGACGGGGATGACTATTTTGAGCATATCAATCTGAACGACGACGATTATGAATCTGCACTTAAATATATCGGTGAACTTCAGGAGTCGGCTGACGCCGTTAATCTGGCAGATGTTTCGGGTAATTCTACCAACGGAACGCTTGCTGCCGGCAATTATGTGAAAATTGATTGTCTGAAAAGAGATGGCAATGCAACAATGCACTACGGCAGGTATCTGCTCACATCGGTTCGTCATGTTTTTGACAACACCCTCGCCTATCAGAACAGCTTCAATGCCATTCCAGCAGAAACAATTATTCCTGAGAATACCGATCCTTACTTGATTCGACGGTCTCCAATTCAATTCGCCATAGTTGAAGATAACAAGGATCCGGAAAAACTTGGAAGGATCAAAGTCCGATTCGCCTGGATGGAAAGGGGGTCTATGACTCCATGGATTAGAATTATAACGCCCTATGCACATATTAACAGCGGATTTTATTTTGTACCGCCATTATATTCAAGATTATTGGTTGGATTTGAAGATGGAGACGTTGAAAAGCCCTATTGTTTAGGAGCGCTGTTTGACAAAGAAATTAAACCCGATCCGGATTGGACAGGCAACAGAAATGAAAACAATGCAAAAACTCATGCTATTCGCACTATGAGCGGACAAACCATCGAACTGCATGACGAACAGGGCGCTGAAAGAATTGTAATTTACGATACTGAGGGCAACAACGCGTTTGAAATGGATTCTGCCAATAAAAAAATTACAATCAGAACAAAAGGAAGTATGGATATCAGTGTTGGCGGAACGCTGAAAATCAATGCCGGCAAAATTGAAATCACTTCCGATGGGAACATTGAGATAGATGCCGGAGACACATTAGAACAGACAGCAATTGAAATAAACAGTGAAGCCTCAGCAAATCTCAAGCAAAAGGGAACCAACGTTGAAGTCAAGGCCGATGTTTCCCTCAAAGCGGAAGGAAGCGCTAACGCCGAGTTCTCTTCAAGCGGGGTAACCGTCTTAAAAGGCAGTATCGTACAGATTAACTAATATTAAATTTTGAAAAATGTCATTTGCTGCAAGAATATCAGATATGCACACCTGCCCCATGTCGGACGGGCCTAAACCCCATGTAGGCGGGCCAATTATGCCTCCGGGCTGTCCGACAGTATTAATCGGGGGATTGCCGGCTGCCCGAATGGGCGACATGGCAACCTGTGCCGGACCGCCCGACGTCATTATCATGGGATCGGCAACCGTACTGATTGGTGGTCAGCCTGCCGCAAGGCAGGGAGATACAACTGCACACGGCGGCGTTATTGTGGCGGGCTGCCCGACAGTCATAATCGGAGGTTAAATTTCAACTCTTCTGTTTGCAACAATCAAAAAAATACCATGTATGGTTTCTCAGCAGGATAAAATATTGCTTGCCGATTTTGGGTTTAAAGATTTAAACCATCTGCGTAATCTTTCAAAGGCTACCCTGTGGGAGAGAAAAAAGAATTACAGTTTCCTGTGGCGCATGAAGATGGCAGGAAAATACAGAGGTGTCAGTACCCCTGTGAAAAAGGATATTGAAAAGTTTTTTACGGAATATGAAGATTATCTGATCAGAAACCAGCAGGGATTTCCGGGAATGTGGACACAAAATGCAAAAGAACAATACAACTATTTATTTGAAAGACTTGAAAACCCCTGGAAATTAATTTGCCATGGCGGGTTATTATTTTCTGTTTATGATCCATACAACGTACTGTGGTTCAGGACAATTTCAGACAAGAAACTTATTGATGCACTCCAATACTGCATGAAGGAATCCCGGATTAAAGGAGCAAGATGCAAACCAGCGGAACTTTCCCTGAGCTGGCAGAGGTGCAAAGACTCCTACTCTGCAACAACAAAAAGTAGCTTTGCCTTTCAAAAAATGAAGGAAAATGACATTGCACTTTTAATCTGCGACAATATCGATTCCACGTGGGATCCATACACAAGCGACTGGAAACCGTGGAGCAATTCATGGTCAAACCTTGCCTACCAAAAAATGAACGGACTCAGGGAAAGAGATTATGTTTCTCAAAATAGCAAAGGAAGTATCGTCAAGTCTTCTGTTCAGAATGAATTTCTGCAGGAAACAACAGCACAAAAAATATTGTTTAAAGATATTGTTCATTTTGCTTTTTATGAAGGGCTTGCAAACATGAAAAATGCAGCATCTATTTTATCCTCAGCTTTTTCAGGGCAAAACACCCGTTCTGCAAAAATAATCAACGGATTTTATGAGTTACACGGGATTCCAAAATGGTGGAAGCAAAGCTAAGAGTCAACTCTTATCTCTATTAATTTGAAAAACAAGTAAATACCAGTACAAATATGTTATTTTCAAAAAATAAATTTCGTTTGAAAAATCGCTTAATCTTTTCTATTTTTGATGCATAAATCCATTTCAAATGAGCAGCACAGGTTTAGCATTAAAAATAGGAAGTCTTGTACTCGGATTGGGGACATTTCTGGTATTATACAAGCAGGTAAAGCAATTGAAAAAATATGGCATAGCCAGCTTATTTTATATTCTGCTTATTTCGGTTATTTTATCGGCTTCAACATTTTTCCTCTATCTGTGGCCGGAAAAAGGTGAATTTGCAAAACTTTTAGTAGCCCAGTTGTTCATTGTTACAATCGGTATTCTGCATGTACTTGTTGCCCCAAAACTGTTGCCCTGGTATGCTAAAGAACCGCTCAGCATTCAACTGGCCTTTATCTTGTCCATTCTGCTTTTCACCTACTTTTTTGCCAATCTGGCGTTCACTTTTCTTGTCAGTTCACAGGTGGAAACGGTGTGGCATCTCTCTTCACTCTGGTTCCTTGTTCCCGTCCTGCTCAATCTGACAATCCTCAGACTTCTTGAAGTGCCGCCAAAACTTTATAAAAAATGGCAATACCCTGTCGGTATTCATATCGAAGACCCAACGGATGACGAAATGGAAAATCCTGTGGTAATCAGTTTTGTTTTTAAAAAGCATATCAATTCGCCTGAAGAGACCACATTCAGGGCAAAAGCCCCACAGGAGATGAAGCTCGGGCGGCTTTTCTATTTTTTCATCAACGACTACAACAGCAGGCATCCGGAGAGCCCGGTTTCTTTTTTTGACGCAAACAATCAGCCGCACCAATGGACTTTCTACAAACTGAAAAGCAAAATTCTCAAACTGAAAACCGCCCTTGATCCCGATGAATTGATTCACAAATGCCGCATAAAAGAAAACGATATACTGATTTGCACACGCGATGATATTAACGAAAATTTGAGCACCCATGAAAGCACTGAATAAAAAAGAACGGAACAAAGCATTTTTCAAAGTAACAGGACTATTCTTAACCTGTTTTGTTATAGCTGTTTTACTTGGTTTTTCAACCATGAATGTCGGCAAACTTTCAGAACAGAAATCAAACACTGAACTGGACAGAATAAAAAATCATTTGCAGTTTCAGGAAAAGGTGTTTGCCCCCAATGTGGGAGAAACTGCTGTTATGCTTGCCAAAGTGCCCACAGCAAGGGAAACAGGCGAAAATCTTGAAGTGTTAAATCAGGACATTGCCGCCCTGCTGAGCAATACCAAAAATCAGGTATCAACTGAAGACAGCTGGGAGACCAAAATGTATAAAGATGTCATTGAAGCGCTTTCCAATCTTCAACTGGCATACAACAACCAGATGAAATTAAAGGATCAGATGGGTGATGCCGGTGAGCTGGCTCAAAAACTTCAGGAGTGTGTCACGGAAAGAGACCGGCTCCAGACTCAGCTGGCGCTTTTGCAGGCCGGGGGCGGCGGTGGGGGCGGTGGCGCCGCCGATTGTTCTCAACTGGAAAAGGAACTGCAAAAAGTTAAACAACAACTTAACACCTGCAACATTGAGAACAAAGCGCTGAAGCAGGAAATTGAAAAAGCCAGAAATCGCTGAGCGAAGGTATTTGGGTTCACTCAATAATTTTTCCCCACGGATCAGTTTTAATGACGAAGGGTTCCTTTTTTCCGCTTTTCATCTGTGAGCCGGCAATCAAAAGTCCGCCATCTTCTGTTTGAATCAAATCCATAACAAACTGATCACCGGGCAGGGTCAGGGTTTCATAGCGATACATATCTTTTCCGGTACGGTCAATCCAGCACAATGAAACATCATAATCCACCCCATTAAAACAATGGCTTGCAACAATATACTCGTTATCCGTTTTAATCATAGTGGGTTTGAACCGGTAAATATCATCTTCTTTAATTGCACACGGAAGAAGATGTTCGCAGTCGGTTGCTTCGCCGTTGCTTTTTACCAATGCAAAGCTGACTTCATACATTCCGTTGCGCTGCAAATCCTCAGCCCGCAAAAGGGCAAATCCATCCTGAAAGGACTCCTTGATGCTGCATCCGAACATATTC
>CAZVAD010000103.1:0-9830 GCA_964624645.1 uncultured Mariniphaga sp. | reverse complement strand
ATTTAAAAGAGATTTTTGAAGAGTATGGCGAAGTGTCAACGGTTAAAATTATTTCTGATAAACTGACCGGACGCAGCAAAGGTTTTGGATTCGTTGAAATGGATAATGACGATGAAGCTAAAAAAGCCATTGAAGAACTAAACAATGCCGAATTAGGAGGCCGTAACATTAAGGTAAACGAATCACGCCCGAGAGAAAACGAATCACGCGGCGGTGGTGGCGGCGGATTTCGCAGAGGTGGCGGTGGATTTAACAGAAGAGAACGTTACTAACGCGAATCTTATCCAATGCAGGGAAAAGTAAAATGGTACGATGCCGTGAAAGGTTATGGCTTTATTCAGACAGAAGAAGGCAATGATATTTTTGTGCATCGTTCCGAAATCAAAGATGCCCGGTTTGGACTTGAACCGGATCAGCTGGTAAAGTTTGAAACCAAGGCATCCGACCGCGGGCCGGTTGCAGTTAACGTAGAAACTATCTGACGAGTTAAAAATACTCATAAAAAGGCCTTGCAGGAGCAAGGCCTTTTTTGTTGTGTGCCGTGCATGGTATTTCACTTGGTGGTAAAAGTCCGTTAGGGATATTTTCTTCCCGGCGTTATACAGTTTTTGAGAATAAACCTGCAAAAGAGCAATAGAAACATTTTCTTTATTTTTGCGTTCTTTTGAAAAATAAAATTTGTGAATTTTCTTGCACATTTATATCTTTCCGGCAACGATAACAAAGTGATTACAGGCAATTTCATTGCCGATCACGTAAAAGGGAAAAAATACCTGGAATATCCAAAAAAAATCAGCGAAGGGATCATTCTTCACCGGAAAATTGACTCTTTCACGGATGAACATCCGTTGTTCAGAGAGGTGAAAAAGTTGTTTCGCAACGAATTCGGACTTTATTCCGGCGTTGTTACCGACCTGATTTTTGACCATTTCCTGGCATCCGGCTGGAAAAATTACCACCAGCTGACGCTGAGGCAATTTACCAAAAAAGTTCATGCTGTTTTGCTTGCCAACATATTTTATTTGCCTTCCCGTGTTCAGGGTTTTCTGCCTGCAATCATAAAAAGCCGCCGGTTGGAGTCGTATGCTCAGGTGAGTGGCATCCGGCAGTCGATGGATATTATGAGCCGGCACACCTCGCTTCCGTCAAAAGCAGATCTTGCCACGGGAATCCTGCTCGAAAATTATGATTTCATCGGCAATCACTTTTCAGAATTTATGGAGGAAATCATTTCGTTTGCAGAGGCGGAATCCGGTATTGTCATTGAAAGACCTGTGGTTTTAAAGCCCTGATCTTCAATTTGAGAGGTGGTCAAGACGGCTGGCATCCAATCGCAGAAAAATGAACAGCAGGATGGTAAACGCCCAGAGTGAGGAGCCGCCGTAACTGAAAAAAGGCAGTGGAATTCCAATCACCGGCATCATGCCAATGGTCATTCCGATGTTGACCACAAAGTGGGTAAACAGAATGACAGCTACGGAATAGCCGTAAATCCGGGAGAATCCCGAACGTTGCCGTTCGGCAATAATAATCAGTCTGACGAAAAGCGAAAGGAAAAGCAGAATAACAAGAGCCGCTCCGGCAAATCCCCACTCTTCTCCCACTGTGCAAAAAATAAAATCGGTGCTCTGTTCGGGAACAAAATTGAATTTGGTCTGTGTTCCGTTTAAAAAACCTTTCCCCCAGGCGCCGCCTGAGCCAATGGCAATTTTGCTTTGATTCACGTTGTATCCGGCGCCTAAAGGATCGGATTCAATCCCCAAAAGCTCATTGATTCGTGCCTGCTGATATGGTTCAAGAATATTGTCGAAAGTGTATTCAACCGTTAGCGTAAATAAAACTGCACCGATAAAAACGAGAGCGATCAGCGCATATTTTTTCAACTTTTTTTTCAGACTGTAGAACAATACAATAACTCCACCCAGAAGCAGCGTTCCTGCGAGCAGATATTCAAGAGCATAGCCTTCGCCGGTCAGATAGTTAATTCCGGCAAGCGCCACGAAACAAAAAAGAAAGACCAGAAGAACCCTGAGAAACTCTTTTAAGGAACTGTTCAGAAAAAAGAAAATCACCAGGGCAAGTCCCAACAGAATGGAAAACAGCATCAGCTCAGACAAAACCAAAGAAAAAATAAACAACAGGACAATGAGAAAACCGAAAAACAGCACGACGCCTGAAAGTCCTTCGCGGTATAAAACCAAAATAAAGGAAAAATAAACCAGGGATGACCCGGTGTCGTTCTGAAGATAAATGAGGCCGGCAGGCAGCAGGATGATTATCCCGATGATGAAAAGGGATTTGAAGCGCTGCAATTTAAAACCAAAAGTACTCATGTATTTTGCCAGCGCCAGCGCTGTGGCAAACTTGCCGAATTCAGCCGGCTGAATCATAAAATTTCCAACGGCAAACCACGATTTGGAGTGATTGATTTCGGTTCCGATAAAAAGAACCAAAACCAAAAGAAGAATCACCCCGCCATAGAAGAGCCAGGAAAAAAGAACGTAAAAGTTTGAGTCAATGAGGAGAATGGTCAGTGCAAGAAGCAGTGCGGCGCCAATCCATAGCAATTGTTTGCCGTAACGTTGCGAAATGTCCAGAATGCTCTGGTGATCAGCGTCATAAACGGCAGCATAGATGTTGATCCATCCCAGGAAAACCAGTGCAAGATAGATTGCAACAGTCAGCCAGTCGATATTTGCCCAGAGATGGTAACGTCTTGACATGTTTGAAAATTAATTTTGATGAATTAAATTTATCTCCAGCATCCGGGTTTCCACCCATTTTCTGCTTTCCAGGATTTCGCCTTTCAGGTATTTTTCAACGAGTAAACTTGCAACCGGAGCAGCATAAGATGCACCAAAGCCGATATTTTCAATATAAACCGAAATTGCAATTTTGGGATTATCCCTGGGCGCAAATGCCATGAATGCGGAGTGGTCTTTGCCGTGCGGATTCTGAACCGTACCCGTTTTGCCGCACATCTCCACATCGGGTATCCGCATAAAAACGGACGCATTGGTATTCTCCACCACCATTTGCATTCCCCTGATGATTGGCTCCACATTTTCCGGCGTAACCGGTGTCTGAATTTTTGAGGTGAATTTCCGGTTTATCTCCTGGTCTGCAATTTCCTTCACCACATGGGGACGGAAATAGTGTCCGCGGTTGGCGATGACAGCGCTGTAGTTGGCCAATTGCAAAGGGGTTACGCCCAATTCTCCCTGCCCAATGGAAAGGGATCGCACGGTCAGTGAATTCCAGCGGTTCACTCCGTAAATCCGGTTATAATATTCAACCGAAGGGACATTTCCTTTGCCGGCGTTCACCAGATCGGCGCCTAAGTCTGTGCCAAATCCAAAACTCAGTACATAATCCCGCCACACACTGAACCCCTCAGCAGAAGTTTTTTTGCTGTTGAGAATAGAGCGAAAGGTATTGTATAAAAACGGGTTGCATGACTCCCGGATTGCATCGGTAACTCCCAGCGGAGAAATGTGATAGTGCGTACAGCGGATGGGCAATGAAGCCGTGCCATCGCAGGAAAACCGCGTGTTCAGATTTATGGTTCCCTCCTGAAGTGCAATCAGCGCATTCATCATTTTAAATGTGGAGCCGGGCGGATATTCTGCCTGAAGCGCACGGTTGAACAAAGGCCTGTCGGGGTCGGCAAGCAGCTGTGCAATATTTGCCCCCCTGATTCTTCCCACCAGCATTGACGGGTCATAGGCAGGCGAACTCACCAGCGCCAGAATTTCACCGGTTGATGGCTCAATGGCAACCACGCTTCCCTTTTTATTTTCCATCAACTTTTCAGCATACAGCTGCAAATCAATGTCAATGGTAGTTGTCAGGTCTTTCCCGACAATCGCCGGCAAGTCTTCTTCCCCGTTCAGGAAACTTCCCTGAATCCGGTTGTGCACATCCACAAGGTATTTTTTTACCCCTTTTTTGCCACGCAATGCTTCCTCATAGGTTTTCTCAATGCCATTCACCCCAATATATTCGCCTTGTCTGTAGTATCTGTCTCTCTCCAGATCGGCCTGGCTGACCTCGCCGATATAACCCAGCACATGCGCGGCAGCCGGATAATTGTATTCACGCAAAGTTCTCGACTGGGTGTGAAATCCCCGGAAGCGGTAGAGCCGTTCCTGCAAAACGGCATAAGTTTCGGGAGAAATCTGTTTCACAATGACAGACGGCTTGAAATAGGAATATTCACGCGCTTTCTGAAGCTGATCTTCAAGATATTCCTTGCTGATTTCCAGTAAGTCGCACAGGGATAAAGTATCAAATTGCTGAACTTCCCGCGGAGTAACCATTAAATCATAAACCGGGCGGTTGTGCACGAGCAGTTTCCCATTCCGGTCGTAAATCAATCCCCGCGCAGGATACTGGACAACTTCACGTAAAACATTGTTGGTGGCAAAATCCTTATAGGCCGGGTCAAGAATTTGAAGACGAAAGAATCCGATGACAAAAATCAAACCCGTCAACAGGAAAATGCCGATAATCACATAGCTGCGTTTTGATAACCCGTCCACTCTTGTATTACTTTCTGAAAATTAAAAACTGACTCAAAACTATAATAAATATGGTAAAAACAGAACTGAAAATGACTTTCAGGAAGGTGTGAAAAAAATGTGAGAAAGTAAAATATTCGAGATAGAAAAGAACAAGATGATGTGCAAAAACAAGGATGGTTACATAGGAAAGAAACCATGTGAATTTATTTTGGAGTAACCCGGGATAGTCGTTTCTGTCTTCCTCGCGCGTGGAAATAACCCGGATGACAAACGGCCTGATGTAGGCAACGAGAACAGTTGCGGCAGCATGAATTCCCAAACTGTCGGAAAAAATATCAACGGTCAGTCCGACTAAAAAGCCTAACAACAGCAAAAGATATTTTGGCGTGCTTAGAGGAAGCAGCATGATAAAAAGAATGTAGAAATAGGGATTGATATACCCGCTAAACTGCACATGATTCAGAATCAGCACCTGAATCAATACTGTTGCCAGAAACATTACTACATATTTTATCAGCTTATTTGTCATCCCGCAGTAAATTTTTAAGCTTGTCCAGTTCTTCCTTGTCCGGGTTTTCTATGACTTCCACATGGGTGATTGATTTGAAATCCACGGAAAGTCTCACCTCAATATCATAGTAGTTTTCTCCGTCGGGGCGGGTAAAATCATGGATGGTTCCGACAAGTATGTTTTCGGGAAAAATAGTGGAATAACCGCTGGTAACCACCGTATCTCCGATTTCAACCGGAACATGCAGGGGAATTTCTGCGAGATGAGCATAGCGGTAATCAGCTCCCTGCCAGATCAATGAACCGAAAAAACCTGTTTTTGTCAGTTTGGCAGAAATGCTCCAGCGCTGATTAAGTACCGACAACCCCATGGAATATGAAGGGGAGACCTGTGCTACAACGCCAACCACCCCTTGCGGAGAAATAATTCCCTGATCAGGCTTAATCCCATCCCTGCTCCCTTTGTTTAGGGTAATATAGTTGAACGGCCTGTTTACCGAATTGTTAATTACCATTGCCGGCATAAAACGAATCATTGCCTCGGAGCCTGATGCTGTATCTTTCAGAATATCGGGTTTTGCCAGCTTTTCGGAATGTTTTTGAAGAAGAGTGTGCAGTTTTGCGTTTTCTTCCGAAAGCTCCCGGTTTACCCTGACCAATCCAAAATAGCGTGTAATTTGCTGATAAGTGTTATATACCGAGCCGGTTATCCGGTTTGCAGAATTCAGGTATTGTGATTTTTGGAAGCTGTTGTAATTAAAAACCATGGTCAGCGAAAAAACTTCCAGCAACAGAAAAAGAGCAAGGACATGGTGTTTAAACAAATACCTGAACAAACTTCTCATTGCAACTCAGGTTGGATGATTTTATCTGATCAGGAACGAAAATTTATCCACATTTTTCAACGCAATTCCTGTCCCACGCACCACCGCTCTCAGCGGGTCTTCTGCCACCCGGAAAGTGATTCCGATCTTATCAGTCAGTCTTTTGTCCAAACCTTTGAGCAGCGCACCACCGCCGGCAAGCCAGATTCCTTTGTTTACGATGTCGGCATACAATTCCGGAGGAGTTTGCTCCAGGGCGCCCAGAATTGCCGTTTCAATTTTTGAAATGGATTTTTCCAGGCAATGTGCAATTTCCTGATAGGAGACAGGTACTTCAATGGGAAGCGCGGTCATTTGGTTGGGTCCCTGAACGATAAAATCCGGTGGCGGCTCTTTCAACTGGGAGAGCGCAGAGCCTACATGGATTTTTATCTCTTCGGCAGTCCGTTCTCCGATTTTTATGTTGTGCTGATGGCGCATATATTCCATAATATCGGCAGTGAGATCGTCGCCGGCAATCCGGATGGATTTGTTGGTCACAATGCCACCCAGTGAAATCACGGCAATTTCGGTGGTGCCGCCGCCGATGTCAACAATCATGTTTCCTTCGGGAGCTTCCACATCAAGCCCGATTCCAATGGCCGCCGCCAGCGGTTCATAGAGCATATAGACATCCCGCCCGCCTGCATGTTCAGCCGAGTCGCGCACGGCGCGAAGCTCTACTTCGGTGCTTCCTGACGGAATGCAGATAACCATCCTCAACGAAGGAGAAAAGAGTTTTGGTTTGGAATTCATCATTTTTATCATTCCCCTGATCATCTGCTCGGCTGCATTGAAATCAGCAATTACTCCGTCGCGTAGCGGCCTGACGGTTACCAGATTGGAGTGTGTTTTTCCCTGCATCTGGCGTGCTTTTTCTCCAATGGCTACCATTTTGTCTGTTTTCAGATCAATGGCCACAATGGAGGGTTCATCCACCACGATTTTATCGGCATAGATGATTATTGTATTGGCTGTACCTAAGTCAATAGCGATTTCCTGAGTTAAAAAAGAAAATAATCCCATTCTTGTTTACTATTTGAATATCAATGTTTAAAATGCCTTCTGCCGGTAAACACCATGGCAATGCCGAATTCATTGCAGGCGTCAATCACTTCCTGGTCGCGGATGCTGCCCCCCGGCTCCACAATGTATTTCACGCCATATTCATTGGCTGCTTCAATACTGTCACGAAACGGGAAAAAGGCATCGGAGATGAGTACCGATTCCTGAAGATTAACTCCTTCTTTCATATTGAATCGCGGCATGGTCAGATGGCGCAGACTGTCCAGCCGGTTGGGCTGCCCCATTCCGGCACCGGTGAGCCAAAAAGCTCCGTTTTCTCGTTGGGTTACTATCGCAATCGCATTGCTTTTCAAATGCTTGCAGGCAGAAACTCCAAATTTTGCAAGACTGATTTTATCCTGGTTAAATTCTTTTTGGGTAACCTGGTCAAATTGTGTATCCATGCCTTCATCTTCATCCTGCAGCAACATTCCGCCGCTGATGGAACGGTATAGCTTCTCGCCGGTTATTTCTGCTTTGACAGGCACTTCCAACAGGCGTAAATTTTTCTTTTTTGCAAAAACTTCCTGTGCTTCTTCCGAAAATGCAGGAGCAATGATAATTTCCACAAATTTCTTCTCAAACCATTCGGCCACTTCTTTCGTGACGGTATCCGTAAAACAGATAATGCTTCCGAAAGCGCTGATTGGATCGCCCGCCCAGGCCAGTTCAAGCGCCTCCATAATATTATCCGAAACGGCAAGGCCACACGGATTCAGGTGTTTAATCACCGAAACGGCAACTTTTTTATCAAGATGAGTTACCGAATGGAAGGCGTCTCCTGCCGATTTCCATGCGGCATCCGCATCAAGCATGTTGTTGTATGACAGCGCTTTCCCTTGCAAAACCTTAGCGCCGGCCAGCGTAACACTTCCCGGAACATTACCGAACTTGTAAAAAACTGCTTTCTGATGTGGGTTTTCTCCATATCGCAGAACCTGTCCATTGTTCAGGCTGATTCGCTCCGAAGGAATTTCACTTTCCTGTGTGTTGAAATAACTAAAAATTGCCGCATCGTAATGGGAGGAAACAGCAAATGCTTTTCCGGCAAACCATTTCCGGTCGTCAAGTGAAGATTTCCCGTTTTTTTCATTCAGCAAATCGAGAAGCGGGCCGTATTCTTTTTGGGACGGAACAATCAAAACATCTTTGAAATTTTTGGCTGCGGCGCGAATCAGAGAGATTCCGCCAATGTCAATTTTTTCGATGATATCCTGTTCGCCGGCGCCTGATGCAACGGTGTCTTCAAACGGGTAGAGATCAACAATGACCAGATCAATTTCAGGAATCTGAAACTCTGCAAGCTGGCTTATATCTCCCTGATTATCGCGACGGGAAAGGATTCCTCCGAATATTTTCGGATGAAGGGTTTTAACGCGGCCTCCTAAAATTGAAGGATAACCGGTGAGGCTTTCCACCGAAGTGACAGGCAAGCCCAGCGATTCGATAAATGATTGAGTTCCGCCCGTGCTGATTAATTTTATGTCAAGTGCATTCAGCTTTTTCAAAATCCCATCCAGGTTTTCCTTGTGGAAAACGGATACAAGAGCAGACTTAATTTTTTTATTATCAGGCATTTATTTATTTTTTCAATTTTGTTTGCAAAGATAAAAAAATCAAAGTATTTCCGGTTATGAAAATATTATTAATCCCAGCTTGAAAAATAGAAAGTTTCTTCACCGGAACAAAGCGGAAATTGCAATCATTAAGAAAAATTAACACGAACGGGCAAGTACAGATTTAATGAACTGTATTTTGGGTGGTAAGCTGCAATCCGACAATGGAAATAATCAGCGTTGAGAGGAAAAATATCCGCCAGAAAGTTACCGGCTCCCTAAAAAACAGAATACCCAAAACAACAGCGCCGATAGCGCCGATTCCTGCCCAAACGGCATAGGCAGTTCCGGCAGGAATGGGATGCGGATCGCCCATTGCCTTATACAGCAGGTACATGCTCAAAGCCACACAGGCCACAAAAGAAAAAAACCACAGCCACATCTGCTTCCCTTCCGTGTGCTGCATTTTTGCCAGGCTCATTGCAAATCCTGTTTCAAACAATCCTCCGATAATTAAAAACAACCAGTTGATATTCATGTGTATAAGATTATTTAGAACGTCTTTTGCCGTTAACGTTTCAAAAATGTCAGCAAAATTAAATAAATTTCCGGGTATTGTGCAAGTTGGTTTCATTACCGTTTTTAGCTTTCGGTTGGCTTTTAAAACCAAGCCCTGATTTTAATGGCAAGTTGCTGAAATTCATTATTCTGACGATTAATTTACTTGCATCGTGCAACCGGTATTTAAGATTACATGAAAAATACTGTCCCCCTGATATTTGAGCAAATATTTATACTATCTTTGCGGCCACATTTTAAAAAAGTAATTTTAATAACATTATGCCGGTAAAAATGAGATTAGCGCGGCACGGCCGCAAACGTTATGCTTACTACCACATTGTGGTAGCAGACAGCAGGGCGCCACGGGATGGCAGGTACATTGAACGGATTGGCTCATATAATCCGAATACAAATCCTGCTACGATAGATCTCGATTTTGACAAAGCTTACGACTGGCTTACAAAAGGCGCACAACCTACCGACACCGTGAGGGCAATCTTGTCCTATAAAGGTGTACTCTACAAAAAACACCTGATGGGTGGAGTGAAAAAAGGAGCTTTCTCCGAAGAAGAAGCTGAAAAAAGACTGGAACAATGGATGACCGACAAGGAAGCGCGGATTCAGGAAAAACGTGAACGCGTAACCGGGGAAACCGACGCAATCCGGGAAAAACAGTTTGAAGCAGAAAAGAAGCTGCGCGAAGCGAAAGAAGCGGAAATTGCGGCAAAAAATGCTGAACTGATCGCCAAAGA
>CAZVAD010000102.1:0-9940 GCA_964624645.1 uncultured Mariniphaga sp. | reverse complement strand
TTGAAAAATTTAATACTAAAAAACAATGAGGCTCTTATACTCTCTCCCGATAGTTAGCGGGAGGGAGACGGAGGGGGCTCTTAATTAATTATAAAAATATGATCGACAGAAGAAACTTTATCAAAACCAGCGCCTTGACCGGAGTAGGCATATCATTGGGCGCTTCAGTTATGGCACAGGCTCTCGGGCAAAATGTTGCTCAGGGAAAAAGAGTGGGCATCATTGGTCTGGACACTTCACACAGCATCGCTTTCACCAAATCGCTGAATGCAGAGGATGCAGGCAACAATTTTCTGGGATATAAAGTTGTGGCCGCATACCCGCAGGGCAGTCTGGACATCAAGTCATCGGTTGACCGGATTGAGGGCTACGTCAAGCAAATCCAGGAGATGGGCGTTGAGATTTCCCCGTCCATTGAAGATTTGCTCACCAGAGTGGATGTGGTTCTATTGGAGACCAATGACGGCCGCCGCCACTTGGAGCAGGCAATTCCCGTTATCAAAGCCCGTAAGCGTATGTTCATCGACAAGCCCATGACGGCTTCTCTTGCTGAAGCCATGGCAATTTTTGATGCCGCCGAACAGTATGGCGTACCGCTGTTTTCTGCCTCATCGCTCCGGTATATTCAGGGCATGGACGAAATTAAAAGCGGCGCAGTCGGGCAAGTGCTTGGCGCCGATGCATTCAGCCCGGCAACACTGGAAGAGACCCACCCCGATCTGTTCTGGTATGGAATTCATGGGGTAGAGACGTTATTCACGGCAATGGGAACAGGCTGCAAGACAGTAACCCGATCATTTACCCCGGACAATGAAGTGGTTGTCGGAATCTGGGAAGGAAACCGGGTGGGGACTTTCCGTGGAATCCGGAAAGGGAAATCCGGCTACGGCGGATATGTTTATGGCGAAAAAGGGGTTAAACCTCTGGGAACCTACAATGGATATGATCCTTTGCTGAAAGAGATTGTAAAGTATTTTGATACCGGGATTTTGCCGGTTCAGCCTGAAGAGACCCTTGAGATTCTTGCATTTATGGAAGCTGCCGATGAAAGCAAAAAGAAAGGCGGCAAACCGGTATCCATGGATAAGCTGATGGAGAAAGCGAGAAAGGCCAGTAAAAAGATCAGAATTTAAAAAATCAGAAAAATGAGTCAAAAATCAAACAAGACAGACCGCCGCACTTTTTTGTCTAAAACAGGTATGGCAGCGGCAGGACTGACCCTTGGCGCCGGACAGGTGAGCGCCAAAAGCTATTCGCGGATATTGGGCTCCAACGAAAAAATCAGAGTGGGTTTTATCGGTGTTGGAAATCGCGGCACACAGGTGATGCATGAGTTTATGAATGAACCCGACTGTGAAGTCGCGGCGCTGTGCGATGTCTATGAACCTTATTTATTGCGTGACCGGTCAAAGGTTGATTCGCGCTATATTGCCGACCGCCCGGGACTGATTCCAAAAATGGGAGAAGATTTTTCCAAGGATGTTGGTCTTTATAAAGATTACCGGAAACTTTTGGAGGACAAGACCATTGATGCAGTTTATATCGGAACGCCCGACCACTGGCATCCGCTTCAGGCTATCGATTCGATGAATGCAGGCAAGGATATCTTTGTTGAAAAGCCTTTGACCAAAAGTATCCACGAGGGCAGGGCTATCATCCGGGCGTGGGAAAAGAGCAGCCAGGTGGCGGGGGTCTGTCTGAACCGCCGCGGATCAGGAACCTACCAGAAACTGGCTAAGGAAGTTCCCGGAGGAAAAATCGGCAAAATCACTTTTGCCATCAGCAATCATGTTTCCAACATGTATCCGAACGGAATCGGAAAGATGAAGCCGGAACGCCCGCCGAAAGATTTTGACTGGGACATGTGGCTCGGCCCAAAACCCTACAGACCCTATCAGTATAACATTGCGCCCTACATGTTCCGCTGGTGGGAGGAGTATGACAATCAGGTGCTTAACAACGGAGTGCATTCGCTCGATCTGATCCGGTGGCTTTTAAATGAGAAAGCGCCGGTTGCCGTAACCACGCTGGGAGGCAAATATGCCATTGATGATGACCGTACAATCCCCGATACGATGCAGACCATTTTTGAGTTTCCATCCGGCGTAATGGCTACCTTCACGCAACTGGAAGCCAGTTCGGGAAGCTTGTTGACAGAAGGATTTCTTGAAATGCGCGGTACAAAAGGAACACTCTATATTGCCGGAAATAATGGGTATAAGGTGGTTGCCACCCGGCCCGGACAGTTTCAAACCTGGGACAAGCTGATGGAAGGGGAGGTTTATGAAGTAGGCAGCGCCGGGGCAGGCAAGCTGGTTGACGGAACTTACGCCAATCCGGGAGCCAATCTGGTGAGGAACTTCCTTGATTGCGTAAAATCGCGTGAAATGCCGATAGTCTCTTTGGAAGACGGGCATCTTTCAACCAACATGGCACATTTGGCCACCATTTCGCTGAAAGTTCAGCAAACCCTGAAATGGGATGCCGAACAGGAGATTATCACCAACTCTGAGGAAGCAAACAAGCTGCTCTCCTATGAATACCGCAAACCGTGGAAGCTTGATATGTAAGCATCTTCATATTATTCACCATGGAAAGACGAAAATTTTTAATGAGCTCAGGAGCATTTTGCCTTCTGGGCTCACTAAATTTCTTGCCATTCTCCTGTAAAAGCCCCGATAACCGGAAAGTGAAGATAACCAGCGCCCTTTCTGCCGTGGAAAAGGAACCTTTAATTCAGCCGTTTGGTTTTAAGGGCGGATATTTAACCGAATTGTGGCAAAGCGTTGTCCGGTTAACCAGCTCCGGAGGGCATAGCGCCATAGGTCTGGGAACACAAAGTGTTCTGTGGTCGGACAGTGAAATTTTTCAGAACAATTCCGAATCTGAAGGAAACCGGATGATGTATTCCATCACCGAAAGGGCTTTGGAAATGCTCAAAGGAATGGAATTTCAGGATCCCATTTTGCTTCAGGAGGAGATTTTGGATGAAATTCATCATTACGGGAAAAAAATCACAGGCAAACCCGATCTTCGCAAGACATTTACACTCAATGCACTTGTTCCGGTTGACAATGCGCTGTGGCTTTTGTATGCGAAGGAAAATGGAATAACAGATTTTGATGCAATGATTCCCGAAACGTATCGTCCGGCCCTTTCGCAGCGGCATGGGAAAATCGCTTCAATCCCGCTTATATCCTACGGAACATCTCCTGCGGAATTAAAGGAAATTGCCGCTGAAGGTTATTTTTTCATGAAAATTAAAATCGGCCAGCCGGGTAATCAGAAAGAGATGCTGGAAAAGGACAAGGCGCGCCTGCTGGAAATTCACCGGACTTTGGAAGACTACCGGACGCCGCACACCAAAAATGGAAAACTTGTTTATTACCTGGATGCCAACGGGAGATACGAAACCAGGGAGACTTTTCTCCGGTTTTTGGAATATGCCGAAGAAATAGGCGCATCGGAGCAGATTGCCATCATTGAAGAGCCGTTCCCGGAGGAACTGGAAATAGATGTGAGTGATATTCCCGTGCGCCTGGTTTCTGATGAAACCGCTCACACAGAAGCAGATGCCTTAAAGCGTATTCAGATGGGCTATCGGGCAATTGCCCTGAAGCCGATTGCCAAAACGCTGAGCATGACCTTAAAGATTATCCGAACAGCCAGTGAATACAACATTCCATGCTTTTGTGCAGACCTGACGGTGAATCCGGTTTTGGTGGAATGGAACAAAAGCATTGCCGCCCGTTTGAGCACATTTCCGGGCCTTGAAAATACCGGATTACTGGAAAGCAACGGGCATCAGAATTATTTGAACTGGGACAAAATGTCAGAATACCTGCCGGCGAACAAAAAGCCCTGGGTGAAGCCGGTAAACGGACTTTATTCCACCAATGCAGAGTTTTTTAAAACAGGCGGTGGAATTTTTCAGGACTTGCCACATTACGAGGGGTTATTCCGCTGACCAGGCTTGTAAGAAATTATAAATCTACGGGCATGCAACAATTTGCCGGTTGGTTTTGTAACTTTGCCCTAAACTAAAAATTAAGAGAATGAAGCGGTTAATTTTCATTGCTGTAATTTCAGTTTCAGGCTGGAGTTGCACATCAACATCCCCAAAAAGCGAATCGATGACAGAAAAAAGTGAAATCAGACAAAAAGTGGAAGAGTTTGCATCTTTCAAACTGACCACTGACATGAGCGTTTTGAGTGAAAAAGAGAAACAGATGCTTCCGTTGCTTCTTGAAGCGGCCAAAATTACGGATGATATTTTCTGGACTCAGGCTTACGGCGATAAAAATGAGTTGTTCACTGAAGAAACTGATGAATACACCAAAAAATTTCTGAAAATCAACTACGGTCCGTGGGAACGGCTGAATGACAATGAACCGTTCATTAAAAATTTCGGCGCCAAACCGGCAGGGGCTAATTTCTATCCGGCGGACATGACCAAAGCTGAATTTGAAGCCTGGGATAACCCGGAGAAAGCAAGTTTATACACATTAATCAGAAGGGATGAAAACGACAAGCTTATTTCAATCCCATACCATGAAGCATGGAAAGTGCAGATTTCCAAAGCATCCGAGCTGGTTCTTCAGGCTTCCCGGCTGGCGGAAGACAGCGGATTGAGAAACTACCTTCAAAAACGCGCGCAGGCGTTGCTTACGGATGATTATTACGAAAGCGATGTTGCCTGGCTGGAAATGAAAAACAACACCATAGATTTTATAATTGGCCCTATCGAAAATTATGAAGATCAGCTTTTTGGCTACAAAGCCGCATATGAATCCATGATTTTGGTAAAAGACAAGGAATGGAGCGAAAAGCTGGAGAGGTACGCTGCATTGCTTCCGGGACTGCAGGAAGCTTTGCCCTGTGAACCGGTCTATAAAAATGAAACGCCCGGATTTGATTCCGATTTGAATGTTTACGATGCCGTTTATTATGCCGGTGATTGCAATTCGGGAAGCAAAACCATAGCCATCAATCTGCCAAACGATGAGCAGGTCCGTGAAGATAAAGGCAGCCGTAAATTGCAGCTGAAGAATTCTATGCAGGCAAAGTTTGATAAAATTCTGATTCCCATATCTGATATTCTCATTGCCGAAGAACAGCGGAAACACGTGAAATTTGATGCTTTTTTTGAAAATACGATGTTCCACGAAGTGGCGCACGGACTCGGACTTGGAAGCACGGTGGACAAAAGCTCCACAGTGCGTGAGGCGCTGAAAGATGTTTACACATCTTTTGAAGAGAACAAAGCCGATATTTTGGGTTTATGGTGTGTTTTCCGGTTAGATGAATTGGGCGAGATGGGGGAGAAGGATATGATGGACAACTTTGTTACTTCTATGGCAGGATTATTCCGGTCGGTACGGTTTGGAGCCGCCAGCGCCCATGGCAAGGCAAATATGATGCGGTTCTATTATTTTCTTGAAGCCGGAGCGTTTCAGCGCGACGAACCTACCGGAACCTACCGGGTGCATTTTGAAAAAATGAAGGAAGCCATGATCAGTCTTTCCGAATACATTTTGAAAGTTCAGGGAGATGGCGATTATGAGGCTGCCAGACGAATGCTTGAGGAGAAAGGATTTATCCGTGAAGAACTTCAGAATGATTTGAACCGTATCGGTGAAGCCGGCATTCCCCGCGATATTGTTTTTGAACAGGGAGCGGAAGCGCTTGGCCTTTAATTCAGCCTGAACCGGTAGGAAATAGTCCCCTGCTGAAATGCCGGGGCATTGTTGTCCACATTGAACTTTGCTTTCAGGGCTGCCTGCCGCGCTTCGTTCCAGAAACGCTGGTCCATGATGGTTGTTCCTCTGGCTCCGGGTTCGGCAGCAGTAACGTTTCCGTTTTTATCAACAGTAACTTTTACTATCACAACGCCCTCATCATCACCCGGATAGACCGGCTTGGGCAATGAACGGGCTGACCGCCCGGAAAGATCAAATGAAACACCGGTTCCCTGATTTCCGGAGCCGCTGCCGCCCGGCCCGTAAGTTCCGGCATTGGGATCGCCTGTGGGTACTCCCTGGTTGCCCCCCGGAAAGGTGACCCCCTGATTTGGGTTACTCCCGGTTCCCTGGCCGCCCGGACCGTCTGTACTACCGCCAAAGGCGCCCTGCGCGCGCGAATTGATTTCAGCTATTCTGCGTTGTTCTTCTTCCCGTTTTTGCCTTTCCAGTTCAGCCTGACGTTGTCTTTCCAATTCTGCCTGTTGCTGACGTTCCAACTCGGCTTGCCGCTGTCTTTCAACCTCGGCAATCCGCTGGCGTTCGCGTTCAGCTTCCGCCTGCTGTCGCCGCTGCTCTTCAAGCTGACGCTGGCGTGCTTCCTCCTGCCGTTTTTTTTCAGCAGCATCAATTGCTGCGGTTTGCTCGTAGTCCTGTGTCATCGCTTCTTCTTTTGCCGGTTGCTGCGGGGCAGCAGGCGGAGGTGTGACAGGCTGCGGCGGCGGGGTGGGGGGGACTGTCCGTTCGCTTTGTGCAGGTGGCGGCGGTTCAGGCCGGGTACGCTGCGGAGCAGGTTCAATATCTCCCAGACCCTGCTCACTGTCGCCAAAGTTCACTAAAATACCTTCTTCGCCGGGCAGAGGAAGCGGAGTGAAAAAGCCCATGAAAATCAGCATCAGCAGAACAACAATGTGAAAAACTATTGTTCCGATGATTCCTTCTCTATGTTTTTCAAAAAATGTCATTTAATTTTCCGGAGCAGTTGCTGCAATCATTTTATATTTA
This sequence comes from uncultured Mariniphaga sp., assembly GCA_964624645.1. Classification (GTDB taxonomy): domain Bacteria; phylum Bacteroidota; class Bacteroidia; order Bacteroidales; family Prolixibacteraceae; genus Mariniphaga. The sequence goes on along the minus strand of CAZVAD010000102.1, from coordinate 3,197 downwards.
TTCTTCCGTGCAATGTTCATTATCTTCACCACTTCTTCCCACGGAACAGATTTTTCGGCATGGAGTGAAATAAAAATATCATCATTGCCAATACCGTACCGGTTTTGCAAAAAGGGTTCAATTTCCCTGAATTCAACACGGCGCAACCGGCCATCATCATTGACATAATATTTTAAATCCTTTGTGATTGAGATTGTTGTGATTGGTTTGGCTGCAGTCTGATTGTTGCTCTGAGGCAGCAAAAGTTTCAGGGCGTTGGGAGCTACCAGTGTTGATGTTATCATAAAGAAAATCAGCAACAGGAATACAATGTCAGTCATTGATGCCATGCTGAAAGAAGCATTTACACTGTTTCTGCGTTTTAAAGCCATTTGAATTGATTAAACGGGTTCATTGAGTAAATCCATAAATTCCGTGGTCGTCGCCTCCATGTTGAACACCACTTTTTCAACATTGGTAACCAGGATATTGTAGGCAAAATAGGCAATGATACCAACAATCAGTCCGGCAACAGTAGTTACCATAGCCTGATAAATACCTGTGGACAAGAGTGTTACATCAATATTATTGCCTGCGCTGGCCATATCGTAAAATGCCTGAATCATTCCCATAACCGTGCCTAAAAAACCAAGCATGGGCGCACCGCCGGCCACGGATGCCAGCACTGGAAGCCCTTTTTCAAGCTTTGCAACCTCCAGATTGCCAACATTTTCAATGGCGGTGCTCACATCGCCAAAGGGCCTGCCGATGCGACTGATTCCTTTCTCTAACATTTTGGATGCCGGGTTGGAATTGCCACGACAGAGCAGGAGCGCATCATCAATCTTTCCATTGGTTATATACACCTTGATTTTATCCAGCAATGCAGTATCAAACTTACTTGCTTTTCTGATGGCAAAATATCGGTCGAAAAAAATGTAAACGGCAATGAATGAGAGCAAGATGATTGGAACCATAATCCAGCCGCCTTTCAGCGCTAAATCAAAAAACTTGATGGAGATGCCGTCGGGGGCTTCAGTGGCCAGTGCATCCAATTCATTTGCAATATCGGCCTGAATCATTAATAATTTGAACATGGACATTAATTTCATTAAAATTTTAAACTAAACGAAACAGTATATCACTATATTATAAAGTGCAAAAATAACTATATTTTATTTTGACCACAATCAAAAGCTGTGCTCACGCGTATAAGTTATAAACATCAGGGTCTTAATATCAAATTTGATAAATATTTATTTGTCCCATAATAGATATTATGATAAATAAAATGTTCTTTAAAAAAGGACACTGAAAATATGTCCTTTTTTAATATCAATTTATATATTGCCGTTCGGGCAGTCTGATGACAATGTATAAGTTGCTTAGCGTTTAAAATTTGTAGCCTATTCTTAATAGAAAATTGTACGCCACCTCGCTTTCATTTTTTGAATAGCCGGCTTGTTTTGCAAAAATATATCTGTATCCAATTCCGAAACCTGTTTCAAAATTAAAATGACTTCCTATATTTCGCCTAATGCCCCAGGTTGGCACAACTGAAATGTTGCTTATCAAATTTATACCATCATAATTTGAAATGAAAAACCAATCAGGATTATAACCTGCTTTTAATGAAATAAAGTTTCCACTGTTACCATCAATCCTTTTCCCTTTTATTTCTCGCTTTGATAAATTATAATAGAATCTGGGTTCGATAGTAATGGCAGGTGCCATTAAAAAACCAGTTTTACTGTAAACATTACCGCCCCATATTCCACCCTCAAATCCGAATTCACTTCTCAAAGCTACCAGATTTGAAAGTTTTGATTCATTATGAACCCACAAACCTATAACTCCTGTTTGTGCCCCAAAGATCGTTTTCTCAACACTTGCGTTTTGGGATGTAGCAATATGTGCTATTAAACAAATTGCAATAGGAAAAAAAACTTTTTTCATATTATCCCCTTGGAAAGTTTTATTTATAAATGTCACACAAAATTATGACTGCCCTAACTTTTCAAGCATCTTGTTGTAGTTATCCATGTCTTTCAACCGGTAATAAAGGTTTTTGAGCGACTCTAACGTCATGTTGTCGTCCGGTTTCAGTTTGTAGCACTCTTCCATGAATGGCAAAGCTTTTTCAAACCAGATATCGGATTTTGACAATTCTTCTTCATACAGCTTATTGTTGGATGTTGGAATCGTATTGGCATATTCAATCTGTTTCACGCCTTTATTGTAATATAGTGCGCCGAGATTATAATACGCGTTGAAAAATTCTTTGTCCACGCCAATTGCATTCTGATAGGCTTCAATGGCGTTTTCCTCATCTTCCATTTTTTCATAGAGCGCCCCCTGAGCAAAATAAAATGTTGCGTTGTCCTTATCCTGTTCGATGGCCATTTTCAGGTATTTCATGGCATCTTCGGTTTTGTTCTGATCCATATAGAGCTGAATCATACTTGTGAGCACAACATTATCATCGGGATATTTTTCAAATCCCTTCTGCAATGCAGCGATAGCGCCTAATGTGTCATTATTCAACTGATAGGAATTTGCGATGAGACTATATGTTTTTGCCTCGTTATAGCCATATTTTGCCGCTTCTTCATAATATTTAATGGCTTTATCGTAATTTTCGGCATTGTAGGCAGCAAGCCCGGCATTAAAGATAATTACAGTATCAACTGCTCCGGGATTATCCTTTGCAATAAAGTCAATCTCCTGAATATCAAGAATTTGTTCAAAAGATAACAGCGCCCTCTCAAAATCATTCTGGTTGAATGCCTCTACCGCCTGGTTGGTTAAATCATTGATCAGAAGCGTGAGTTTCACCTTGATGCTGTTGCTGTTTCTGCCCTTTGCATCAAGTTCAATAGCTTTTTTATAAGAGTTGACAGCTTCTGTCAAAGGATCGTCAGACAACTTTTTTACTTCAGCATCCTTGGACTGGAAAATAGCCTGGAACACCTCTCCCCTGGCTTCCCAGGTATTGGGCCAGCCAATGGTTTTATCAACTTTTGGATTTGACGGGTCAATGGCTTTGTTGATATTTTGCAAAGCCTCACTGAGCTTTCCCGCCTCTTTTAAACTTTGCGATTTGGTTACAAGACCTTTTTGCGCATTGCCCAAAAAAGCAATCAGAACCAAAATACTTAAAATTAATACTTTCTTCATTGTGTTTAATTTTTAAATTAATTTTTTACAAAAATATTATG
>CAZVAD010000101.1:0-9953 GCA_964624645.1 uncultured Mariniphaga sp. | reverse complement strand
CTTCCCATTTGTTCCTGAGTAAAAGCGCCAATTTTTTCACCGGCTTCCACCCGGATAATAATATCCTCATTGCTTCCCATCAACTGGCATCTTTTACCCGAATGCTGCTGACAAACATGAATAACTGTTCCCTTAACCAGCACTTTCTTGTCCACCAGATTTACTGCTTCACGTAGAAGTCTGTCAACTGTAAAAGTATCAACAGGCAAATTGTCGTTTTCAGTTATGTTCTCAATCTGAACACTTTTCCCGTCAATCTTTTGAATATTTTTTTTTCTGTTTCCACAACTTAGCATTGCAACAGCAATGACAAATAAAAAACTTGTCCGAATGATTCTAAACATTTTTAAAAATTTTGAAAATTTTCAAATATAAAAAAGAGCAAATAAGAGTGGAATAACAATGCCGGCAATGGTAAATCCCCATCCCCAACGCCCAAAGCTGCGTTTCCCTTTGAGCAAAAACAGTCCGGAAACTGCAACAAAAAGAAGCGTCACAGCCATAGCATCGCTCACCCATTTCCATAATGTTCCAACGGTTGCCCTGTGTAGCCTGTTCATCTCAAAAAGCACCGGACGACGTTGCAAATAATTCAATGTTGCCTTCCCGGTTGCAGGATTGATAACCACCTCACCATTTTCAATAAAAATCTTAATCTCGCCCCGGTTGGTGGTAAAATGCTTTTTATAGATAAGCTTATAATCAAGCTGTGCAAAAATATCCTTTATCAGCGACGCATCTACCCTGGTCTGTGAGTTAACAGGCGTTTGAAAATCCACATTGTAAATTTTATAATCCGGATTAAAGTCGTGTTGATGATTCAGGAAAATTCCTGAGAGACAATACATCAAGGTCATCCCCGCAATAAAATATCCAAGGTCACGATGCAGTTGTCTCAATAATCTGCGAATTTTCAGATTTTTCATTTAAGTAATTGTCTTTATTTTAATTGTAGGAAATGAGGCGAAAACTTGACGCTTCAATTAATATCCCATACTAATTATGAAATTTTGTTCACTAAAAGTAAAGATAAGAATATCTATTCAAAGAACTTTAAAAAAGGAACAAATATCTTTTTCGCTGTTTCCGGATTATTAAAAACAGTGCCTTTATTCTGATTGCTTTCAACATAAAAGTTTTCTGAATCAACAAAATTCCCCTTTACTTCTACGGGAGCCATGTTATTGTTCCCTTCAATTTTCAGGATGTGTGTGAATGTTCCTGTCAATTCAGAATCAGAAAACTTACTATCACTGAGCCTCGAAATCGAATTGAAATATTCGATTATAACGGCAGAGTCGGCAGGTTGGTCGTTTACCATCCACTTTTCATCAATTTTCAGAAGTGAAAAAGAACTGTCAGCCGGATAAGTGAAGGTGAGCTTAACCCAATCGGAAGTTGATGAATTAATTATCGTTCTGTCACGAAATGAGTCCACATTTCGGTTAAATGACATTCCAATCATTCCGTTGACACCATACACTTCTTTACTGTCGGCAAGCCGCACATAGGATGTCATTGTTCTGGGTTGCGAAAAGCTGAATTTTCCAATAATGATATCAGCCAATACTTTAGCACCGCTGAGCAGCCTTACATGGGTTCCAAGACTGTCGCTCACTTCATATTCGTTCCAGCGGTCCTTTCCTATAGCAACCACGCTCTGCGGCTTCATCTCATTTAATTGTTCAACCAAAGATGCTGCAATCGATTGATCTGCACGATATTTTTTATTCCCGGCTTCAATCTCCCATTCATTGTTGTTATCTTTAATGAGCTTCATTGTTTTTCCGTCAGAAGCTTTTGCTTTAATTTCAATGGAACTGACTTCATCAAAAGTTACTTCAATCAAATCTTTCCTAAACGAACGGTTCCTTTTCTGAATATCAAGAAATTCCACAAAAACAACCGCAACCAATAAAATTGCGAACAGGACACCAAGTAATATTATATTTATTTTCCGAAACATATTTTATCTTTTTTCACTGAATTATCTGTTATAATCTTCTCTTTTTCGCTTTTCACGGACAATGTTGTTTCTCTGCATTCTCAACAAGCCATAAACAATAATTAAAAGCAAGGGCAATAACACATTAAGCCATTTCAAAAAGTTTTTCTTTCCATCGTCAATCTGTTTCAGCATTCTGGAAGTAACACCACGAGTGCGAAGCTCAATCAGGCCGGTATCATCGGAAAGCCAATCAATGGAATTAACCAGCAGGTTCACATTATCGGGAGAGAGCTGCTGTGCCTGCTGCCCCTGTCCGTTTACAGCAAAATTACCATCGCTGATCACAACGATTTTTGAATCATTCTGCCCGGATAGTTTTCCTTCAACCAACGCCACTGCAACAAGGTTCGCCAATGGAAAATCAGTATCTCCCCATTTTTTCTCAATATTAAAATAAAGCGGAGTGGTTTGAGTTCCCGATTTTTCGGAACTAAAAACCAACGGAGTATATTGAATGGTGGAATCTCCGGTAAAATCAATGGAACTGGCAAACTGCATAATAACGGTTTCAAGGCCGGTAGTGATAGCATGTCTGGCAAAATTGGTAAAAATCGGCAGGTAAGGAAATGAGATCTGTGATGTAAAAGAGAACATCTCCTGCTGCTGAACAACACTTACCGCACCGCAATTGGAATCTACAATAAAATCACTATTCACACGGACACCTTTCTGCTCAAGCCATGTCTCCAGTCCGGTAGTGATTTCCATTCCCATTGCCTGGTTCAAATCACCTTCAACCCGGTTGATGCAGATAACCATATTTCCGCCACCGGCGAGATATTCATTCAACATATTCAAATGTGCGAGTGGAATTGAATCAGTCGGGGCAATTAAAATCAATGTTTTGTATTTAGCAAGATAAGTGGAATCAGTAAGATTTACGCTTTCAACAAAATTTAGAACATTCAGCGCCTGCATTGCCTGTGGCATCATAGACACCGTTGCTTCACCGTGCCCCTGAATGAATCCGATAAGGTTTTTATCATCCAATGTAAGTTCTTTGATAGCTGAGGACAATGAATATTCCATTGCCGAACCGGGCTGCACAAAAGGAATTACATTGGTTTTTTCACCATATTTCAAAACGGCTCCCAAAAATGCTTTTTTCTGCACCGACTGATCTTTTTCTCGCACATTGATCATCACCGGCGAAACACCGTTTTCCATGGCCTCCCGTTCATTTTCCTCGTTTTTGTTCGGATTGACAAACTCATATACAAATTTTCCTCTTGAACGGCTTCCGTATTCCGAAAGAAGTTCTCTGAATTCTTTACGGGTCTGGTCAATATTTGGTGGAAGATCCTCAGAAAAATAAGCAATGACCGTAACCGGGTCTTGCAAATCTTTTAATATATCTTTTGTGGCATGGCTCAATGTATATCTCTTATCTTTTGTCAAATCAATCCGAAAAAAATACCGGTTAGCCAATATATTGATCAACGCCAAAATTCCTGCGACCAGCAACAGATAGAAAAAAATTGATTTCCTATATTTCATAACCAAATCTCCTTTAATTAACTGTTCTTTTCACCATGACAGCTTCTGCTCCAATAGCTCCGAAAAAGATGACCGACAAAAAGTAAATGATATCCCTTGAATCAATAACGCCTCGGGATATGGAACTAAAATGTGTGGAAAGACTCAGGTAATTCATCACCGAAGCCAAAGTTCCAGACATGTTTGAAGCCAGAAAACCAAAAATCAGATGAAAAAATACTCCAATAAACAGGGTTAACAAAAAAGCCACAATCTGATTATTGGTCAGACTGCTTGCAAAAATTCCTATGCTGATATAAGCCCCGCTCATAAATATCAAACCGAGATAACCTGTCCAGACAGCGCTGTGGTCAACCGGTCCCAGCGACCACACCGTTATATAATAAGGTAGTGTCAGAGCCAGTGAAATTATTATCAAGATGAGGGTTGCAAAAAACTTTCCCCAAACCACCTGCCATTCCGAAACAGGTTTTGTCAGTATCATTTCAATTGTGCCTGATTTATTCTCCTCTGCAATCTGTTTCATCGTCAGTGCAGGAATAAAAAAGAACAAGGTCCAGAAAGCTATTCCGAAAAACGATTGCAAACTGGCCTGATTGACAAAAAAGATATCCGCCCCGTATAGCCAGGTGAACAGGCCGCTTATGGTCAAAAATACAACAATCATTATATATGCAATGAGTGAATCAAAATACGATTGAAGTTCACGTCTGATGATTATTCCAATTTTTTTCATCTCAACTAATTTTTCGTTACTTCCCTGAAAATGTCTTCCAATTTGGTTTCAATCGGTGTTAGCTCCCTGATGAACCAGCCTTTTCCGACACAAAGATTAAACACAGCTTTCACAGAACTTTCGCCTGCTTTTGAATGAACTTCAAAAAGTGAGTCTTTTTTATCATCAAAATTCACATTACTGACTGTAGGTAAAAGCTTTATAGATTCCAATGCTTCATCATTTTCCGCATTTCCTATTTTCAGGCGAAAAAGCTCATTTCCCTGAGCTTTACGGCGTAATTCCTCAGCAGTTCCGTCAGCAACTATCCTTCCTTTATTAATGATTAAAATCCGGTCGCAGGTTGCTTCAACTTCCGCCAAAATGTGCGAGCTCAGGATCACGGTTTTTTCCCGGCCAATTCTTTTGATTAATTCCCGAATCTCAACAATCTGGTTTGGATCCAAACCGGTTGTCGGCTCATCAAGAATCAGTACTTCAGGATCATGTATCAATGCCTGAGCAAGGCCTACACGTTGCTTGAACCCCTTGGATAATTCTCTGATTTTTTTGTGTTTTTCGGTTTTCAATCCACAAATTCTGATCATTTCGGTTACGCGTGATTCAATCTTTCCCTTTTCCACATCATGTACCCCGGCGACAAAATTCAGGTAGTCAATCACAGGCATATCCTGATAGAGCGGGTTATGTTCAGGTAAATAGCCGATAAACTTCTTTACGGCAGACGGGTTGATATTGACTGAGATTCCACCAACTTTAATGTCACCGCTATTGGCAGCCAAATATCCTGTGATAGCCTTCATTGTGGTGGTTTTTCCGGCGCCATTTGGACCCAAAAAACCTAGGATTTCACCTGTTTTTACCCGGAAACTTAAATCATCGACAGCTTTTTGCTGTCCATACATTTTTGTTATTCCTTTTACATCTATATCCATAAAAGAGTGATTTTTTTAGAAAAACGAAAATAAAAAAAACACCCTTTTCCCGGAGTAAAATCGGGGCGCTTAACTTTTTTTAACAAATAACCGAAAATATTCTTAACTTATTTTAAACATAAGTTGAAAATATAATCCACAGATTAACATGCTAACAGCTTGAGTTTGTTATTTAATTTTAGGTTGACAAAATGATTGGAACATTCCTAAGGAACAGTGAATTTGCTAAAACTTCAGTAAAGTAAAAACAAACAAAAAATCAAATATCAAGATTTTTTATTTGGAATAGAACTCATTCAAGGTGATTATATCTTCAGAACCGCAAACCGGGCATTTGGGCGACTCCTCTGAATAATCGTTGAAACTTGCCTGACAAGAGTTGCATTTATACCAGTGATCGTCAAAATAGATATCGCCTCCCCTGAAAATTATATCAAGCCCCTCCACAAAAGCGGTAGCCACTTTCTTGCGGGCTTCCTCATAAATCCGCGTGAGCGTGGGCCTCGAAATATCCATGTGTACAGCAGCCTGTTCCTGAGTGAGTCCCTGATAATCCAACAACCTGATTGCCTCAAATTCCTCCAACCGCATGATAACCTCATTTGACTTGCGCCCGCGGACACCATAAACGGACATTCCTTTAATCAGCGGTGGCGCCTGTATTCTTCTACTTCTTTTTCTTCTGGACATTTTTAAATCGTATTAAGTTTACTTAACAAAAAATGATCGGCCAAAACCAGTGCGGCCATGGCTTCCACAATAGGCACGGCGCGCGGCAATACGCACGGATCATGCCTTCCTTTGGGCTTGATGGTTATTTCTTTATTTCCGGTATCCACAGTTTGCTGTTCTTTCAATAATGTTGCAATCGGCTTGAAAGCCACATTAAAATAGATATCCTCTCCGTTGGAAATTCCCCCCTGGATACCGCCGGAATGGTTTGTTTTCGTGCGGACTCCCTTTTCAGTCATCACAAACACATCATTATGCTGTGAGCCGCTCAGTTTTGTTCCTTCAAAGCCGGAACCATATTCAAAACCTTTTACGGCATTGATGCCAAGCATGGCAAATCCCAGATTGGCATGTAACTTATTGAATACGGGTTCACCCCATCCGGCGGGAACTCCCTGAATGACGCAGGTAATTACCCCGCCCACGGTATCCAATTCTTTCTGCGCTTTCTGAATCCGGGCTATCATTTTCCGAGCCGTCTCTTCATCCGGGCAGCGCACGATGTTGTCTTCGGTTTTTGAAAGATCAAGTCCGGTATAGGGCTTCTCCAGTTTTATCTCACCAACCTGAGAAACAAAAGCCTGGATGCTCACTCCGGGCTTTGCAAGAATTTGCTTTGCAATGCCTCCTGCAACCACGCGCGCAATGGTTTCCCGCGCAGAAGAGCGCCCACCGCCGCGGTGATCGCGGGTTCCGTACTTTTGAATGTAGGTATAATCCGCATGTGAAGGCCGGAATACATCTTTCAGGTTGTCATAATCCTTGGGATGCTGGTCTTCATTCCAAATAGCAAAAGCTATGGGAGTTCCCTGGGTTTTTCCTTCAAAAACCCCGGAAAGAAACTCTACCTGATCAGACTCTTTCCGCTGCGTAGTAATTTTTGACTGTCCCGGCCTGCGACGTGCAAGGTCTCTTTGTATAAGGTCAGTATCCAATTCAATACCGGCAGGGCAGCCATCAATTATCCCACCAATTCCGCGGCCATGAGATTCGCCAAAGGATGTCAGCCGAAATATTTGTCCGAATGTGTTCATGCAATTCAATTAAATAGCTTCAAAAACAAAATATGAAACGTTTCCAGATTTTAATCATTCGTTTCAATCAAAAAACCCGTTTCCTTAATATTCATCAGGGAAACGGGATAAAATTAGTTATTTTAAATAAACTGTCAAAAGTCCGGGCTAACAACCGCAGCCGCAACCACCCTGAGCATGTCCTTCATGTTCGGAGCCGCAGCCGCAACCATCGCCGTCTCCGCAATTTCCGTTGCCATTGCCACTGCCACAGCCGCAACCGCAGCCATCGCCGGATAATATCCGTGCAAGCTCTTCATCCGAAGGCTTGCGCACGGAAAGCACCTTTCCTGAAAAATAGAGGTCTTCGCCGGCCAGTGGATGGTTAAAATCCATTTTCACTGCATCGTCAGAAATTGCAAGTACAATTCCGTTCATACGCTGTCCGTTGCTGCTCATCATGGGAACAGCATTTCCAACAGCTATAAGTTCGTCATCAAAATGTCCGTCAACCAAAAAAACATGCTTAGGCAAATCAACAATAGCATCTTCATTCACCTCGCCATACGCATCATTTTTCAATAAATGGATTTTGAAGGGATCTCCTACATTCAAGCCGGCAAGTTTTGACTCAAACTCCGGCAACATGGAACCGGAACCATAAAGAAACTCCAAAGGATTTTCATCTGTTGTCCGTTCAATGACATCGCCTCTTTCGTCATCAATGTGTAAAGTATAGCTTAAAGTTACCATTGAATGTTTTGAAATTTCAAGCATAATCTCTTTTTTAAGTTTTAAAAGACAAAGAAACTGTTTTTTAGCAACAGAACAAAATACTTTTATGTCTTTTATGATTTTTAATTGGAAAAATCAATTCTTTTCCGGCTGTTTATTTTTTAAGAACTTTTCGCGTAGATGATTTCCCGCCTTCCTGAACGGTTAAAAAGTAAATCCCTCCGGGCATTCCTTTCAGTGTAGAAATCTGAATGGTCTGTCCTCCCGGAATTTCTTGCTGAAACAGGATTTTCCCGGTGCTTGCAGTCAGTTTGATATTTTTCAAGCCGTCCGTCAGCTCTACAAAGAAATTATCTTTCACCGGATTTGGAAAAACACTGATCTCCGGCTCCCTTTGAGCGAGCCAGCCGGAATGTGTTGCCGTTTCCGATACTGTAAAATTGTCCATACAAAAATAAGCGGGTGTGTTCATTCCATACTCGCCCATATCGCTGGATTCCATATCAAAATGCAGGGACACTACAGTCCCCAGACTGCTCAAGTCAATCCATTCCCAACTATTTACAATGTATTTTTCTTCGGGCTTCTCCTTGCGGAAATCAGCCAGAAAAAACTCAACAGTGTGGGTTAATTTCCCGGAAGCGTCTGTTCCCCAAACCAGCAATTTAAAAAAATCCGGATCGGCACCGTCCTCGCCACCGAATTTTTTAGAAAAACCACTTGGATCCCCATCCCTCATTGACAGGTAGGCATACGTTGAATTTGTCAGTTCAAAACCACTTACATTCACCGGTTGTTCAAATTCCAGCATCAACTCTCCCGGAAAAAAAACTACTGCATAGTTTTCAGTTCCGTCCGCTCCACCTCCGGTGATGGCGCTGTATTGGTTTCCATAGCCCGAAGTAGCAATATCTTTCATGTTCGACACAGAAAAACCGCTCCAATATTGCCAGTCGGCAACATATTCATTCGGAAACCAAAGCCCTCCGCTAAAAAAGCCACCAGCCAGGTCGGCGCCGTTGTAATACGAATCATTTTGCAATTCCACATCATCAAAAGTGGCAATTTGCTGGGCATGTGTAGTAAGCAACACGAGACACAGCCCCGAAATCAAGTAAAATCTTTTCATTGTAAAATTTTTTGTGGTGAAACAATAATTTCACAATACCAGAAACAATGGGAAATTTTAAGGTGAATTACCTTCAGCTTTTCTTCCCGAAAGCTTACGATATTGCATATTTTGGAAACAGCAGGTCTTCTGGCTCTCCCCGATTGGCAACCGCCTTCCCGTTCCGCTCAGCAAAACAGTGACTCAATTGGTTACCAACATGAAAGGATTACAGCTGCGGGTACAGCTCCGGTTTTTCACCGGATTCCATAACTTTTTCCACTGCAAATGTAGTCAAATTCTCTCCGGGTAAACTCAAACTTATCAACAATCCGAAAATGAAAGCGGAATAAACAAACAACATATCCCTGAGCGTGAACAAATATGCCTGCAAACTATTTTATAAATAACACATTGAGTAAAAAGACTCAAGTGAATTCAACGACTTCACATAAAACAAATATTTTTTAATTAAGTATATTTCTATCTTAAAATATTTAATTAGCTTTGTTACGCTTTTGTTCTTTGATTTTCTTTTTATTTTAAATCATGTTTACACAAAAACAGAAATAATTTTCTGATGAATATAAGTTTCTTTCATTTTGTTTATAAAGACTTGAACTTAAGGCATTTACACTATTGACTTTTACAATTAAATTTCATAAAATTGTACTGCATTTTCTGAAATATTTTTTATGGAGCCTATCACTTAAAGTGAATTATTATGAATCTTACCGGTAAATTAAAACAGGCTGTCAGCATTGCGCAATCACTGGCAAAGGAATTTTCCAACAGTGAGTTTTCTCCTGCACATCTTCTAAAAGCTTTGCTGCATAAGGATATTGGATTAACAGAACTTTTAATGGCTCTTGACCAGGATATTTTTTATCTTGAAGAGTGGGCTGAAGTGCGGATTGAATCTTACCCAAAGTCGGGTAATATTCCGGAAAACCCGCCGGGTGATAAAAGCGTACAGGCGGTATTCAGGGAGGCCGAAAATATCCGGCTCAAATTGTCGCGCGATGAAACAGACCCCGAATGTGCTCTGGCTGCACTCAGCACCCCGGGCGTAGGTTTCAGCTATGAGCAGTTAAAGACCTTCACGCTCAGTCAGGCGCAAATCATCAACCACCTCCTTGAATCCAGTGAATTACAGCAGGCTGTTGGCCTGAGCGATGATAAAAAAGAT
>CAZVAD010000100.1:0-10159 GCA_964624645.1 uncultured Mariniphaga sp. | reverse complement strand
ACTGAACGACGGCTGGCAATTTACTCAAAAAGACCAAAATAAGTGGTATGAGGCAGAAGTGCCGGGATCTGTTCAGCGCGATTTGATTCGCCACGGCGTTTTGCCTGGTTAAGCGACAGCAAAGGAAAAGTGATTTCCACGCGCGATTATTTCTTCTACTGGCTCAACAAACTCAATCTGCCCGAAACAACAATCAAGCAATCGGTAAAATATGCCGATGGAAAATATACGGTGACATTGTCAAGCAAAAAACTGGCAAAAGATGTGTTTTTAGAAGTTCCGGTATTGGGTGCTAAATTTAGTGATAACTTTTTCACTTTACTCCCCGGTAAGAAAAAAGTGATTGAAATCACCGCTCCGGAGCTGAAAGCTAAAGAAAGAACAGCGATAACGGTGAAACATTTGAGAGAAACCTATTAATAAAGAGTAAAATCAACGGATTCTCATTGATTTTTTCTTCTTGTGCAAAAAAAGTGAACAGCGCGAAAAACAACTATGAAAAAAAGCGCTCAAAATCATTGAGCGCTTTTTTGTCGTGTTGATTTACAAAATTAATTGATTCCGGCTTTCTCATACGAAATGCCTAATGCATCCGCCACGCCCCTGCCATAGGCAGGATCAACCTTATAACAGTTGCCAATGTGGCGGATTTTTATCTTGTCTTCACTGCAACCCATATTCCGGGCTGTGTTTTCAAACAGCCTCTGTTTTTCACCATCGTTCATCAGGTGGAAAAGTTTGCGGGGTTGCTCATAATAGTTGTTATCGTCTTCGTGGAAACTCCAGCGATTGATATCTCCGTGTACTTTTTCTACCGGATCGGCATATTCCGGCTGGTCTTCCAAAACGCCGTAACTGTTTGGTTCATAGTGCAGGGATGCTCCCTGATTGCCGTCAACCCGCATCTGTCCGTCGCGGTGATAGGGGTTGTGGGTTGTTTGGGCGGCTTTCGGGTGGTTCACCGGAATCTGATGGTGATTCACGCCTAAGCGGTAGCGCTGTGCATCGCCATAGGAAAACAGGCGCCCCTGCAGCATTTTGTCGGGGGAGAAACTGATTCCAGGAACTACACTTCCCGGATTGAATGCAGCCTGCTCAACATCCTGGAAATAATTCTCCGGATTCCGGTTCAGTTCAAACTCACCCACCGGGATGAGCGGGAATTCGGATTTATACCACACTTTGGTGAGGTCGAAGGGGTTATATGGCATTTTTAGCGCCTGCTCTTCGGTCATCACCTGGATATACATTTTCCATTTTGGGAAATTGCCGTTGCCTATCGCTTCAAAGAGGTCACGCCCGTGGCTTTCACGGTCTTTTCCAACCAACTCTTCCGCTTCCTGGTCGGTCAGATTTTCAATGCCTTGCTGTGATACAAAATGGAATTTAACCCATACGCGCTCATTTGCTGCATTAATCATACTGAAAGTGTGACTTCCAAATCCATGCATGTGGCGGTATGATTTTGGTATTCCCCGGTCGCTCATGGTGATGGTTACCTGATGAATCGCTTCAGGCAGGCTGGTCCAGAAATCCCAGTTGTTATTCGGGCTGCGAAGATTTGTGTGCGGATCGCGTTTTACGGCCCGGTTCAGGTCGGGGAATTTCAGCGGGTCGCGTAAGAAAAATACGGGGGTATTGTTTCCGGCCAGGTCCCAGTTTCCCTCTTCGGTGTAGAACTTCATGGCAAAACCACGGATATCACGTTCGGCATCGGCTGCACCACGCTCTCCGGCAACTGTTGAAAAACGAACAAACATTTCCGTTTTCTTGCCAATCTCCGAAAATATTTTTGCCTTGGTGTACTGACTGATGTCATGTGTTACCGTGAAAGTGCCGAATGCGCCTGAACCTTTGGCGTGCATCCTTCTTTCAGGAATGACCTCCCGGTCAAAATGTGCAAGTTTTTCCAAAAACCATACATCCTGCAACATCATCGGGCCGCGTGGCCCGGCAGTCATCGAGTCCTGACTGTTGGCAACCGGCGCACCGGCAGCTGTCGTCATCTTCTTCTGATTCTCTTTGTCGCGTAGTCTTTTAATCTCTTCAGCATTCATAATGAATTTTTTTAATTATACATCTTGTTGTTTTTATTTGAATTTTCCCTGAATTTCAACTTTAATGGATTCAATCTCAAAATCATCAAGTTGTTTTTGGGTAAAGTATTCCCGGAGCAATTCATCCAGTTCATCATCAAAATAATCTTTGATTTGATTGGGTTCTACTTGAACCAGATGGTGATGGTGTTTGGTTTCTGAATCAAAACGCATATTGCCACTTTCAGTTTTCATCCGCTTGATGATATTTTTTTCGATAAACAGATCAATGGTGTTGTAAATCGTACCCGTAGCAATGTGTGGTTGTATGCTTTGAACCTGCTGAATAATTTCATCCATGGCCAGATGCGAATCTTCCCGGCAAACGGCTTCCAGCACAATCAGCCGCTGCGGAGTAACACGCAAGCCTGCATCAATTAATATTTTCTCAATACTCATTTGGGTAAAATTATCAGATAAGAATTATTCTTATAAAATAAAAATACAAATATAGGAATAATTTTTTAATAAGGTAAAAATATTTTTGTCCGATAAGTAGAGTTTCCCACCACCGCTGGAGTCGATGGCTACCCATGTTTAACCCTATCAGGTTTTTTAAAATATAATCCGGGAAATTTTATAACTCTGCAAACCTTGATTCAGGTATTTTTTTAAAATTCAAACATCAGAAAAATTGTGAGTTTTTATTTTCATAAATTTTACCCGATATGGCTTTCTGCCTGTTCTATGAAATCACAATTGAAACCTCAGGTTTACGCCTAAGAAATTGTTTTCAGGGTTAATCAGGAATGATCCCAGCATAAGGGTGAAATCGTACCACATGTGGGCTGCCACCGCCGGACCGATTTTATATCCTCTTTTCTGGACATCACGGCCAAGAAAGTAGCCGGCAATTGTTGCTTCGCCGACTTGCAGCAGGGCAGACAAATAATCCGGCTTTTCTGCTAATAATACATTGGAGAAGTGCATTCCGCCAAAGATGGCGCTTGAAATCAGCAATCCCTTTTTTTGCCCGTACTTATAATCCAGCAGCGGCATCATCCAGTTGCGGAAAATGTATTCTTCGCCGACTCCCGCGCTCCAGCTCATGGCAAGCGAAGTGGCTCCGAATGCGGCCAGTCCTCTGTTTCTATCAATATACCGGTTAATGAAAAACATCTCTTCCACATCGCTGAAGCGTTTGGTTTCGTGGTGTTTTTCAATGCCTAAAAATGCAGCGGCAAGCAGCACCATGCCGCCTGTTATGGGAGTTGCAATGTTTTTAATCCTGAAAGGAGCCAGAAACAGTTCCGTTTCTGATAGGTCATCATACCTGAATCCGGGATTGTAATGCTTCACGATTTCCAGACGATTTTTAAACAAAGTCAGTTTTTCCGTTTGGTATGCCTGCAGACCAACGAACATCGGATAATTATAATAGGGCGATGAACTGTTGTTCTTCAGCGTCTTGTCATGTCTTATCCCCAGATAAACGCCACCTATTTCAAGTGTTGAAAAGAGCGCCCCCGTGATGATTTTTCCCTGATAAAAATAGGATGCACCCGGCACCCAGACTGTCCAGTAAGGAATCAATACAGGCTGCTGTTTCAGCGAATCAGCAGCATTTTGACCCGAAGTGCAAAGAGCTATTATGGTTAAAAATAAAAGTAAAAATTTCTTTTTCATTAAAATTGATTTTTTAGGAAATTTTTCTGTAATTCAGTTAGCTAAGGTGATACGTGTAATCTTTTTATCTTCTCAGCCATTTATCTAACCATGCAAAAGCAGATTTTTGCATGGCATAAGAGTTTTTTTGTAAAAATAGGACTTATCCTTATGAAAGCAATCTGTGCAGTGAATTTTTTCGTTAATCATCCGTTATACCTGGTCAAAATTGTACAAACATCTCTTCTGATGTTTTTGTAATTTTGCCCTTGATTGATTTAAAATCATAAATAAAGTTAATGTTCTGTGATTCAGGATATACGATTGGTGAATTTTTTAATGAAAAATAAAATAACATGAACAAAGTTTTGTGCTCCCTGATTTTTCTGTTTTTATCATTTAATCTTTCAGCACAGAAATACAGCACGGTAAAAATCGGCATGTGCACCGATACGCACCTTCCCACGATGCACGATGCGGAATACCGGATAACCACCTTTATTGAAACCATGAAAAAGAAAAAGCCCGATTTCATTATTGAACTGGGTGATTTTGCCACTCCGGCGCCAAAATATGCCAAATATTTTGAAATCTGGAATTCATTTCCGGGCGATAAATATCATCTGATAGGAAACCATGAAATGGATGGCGGCACATCGCGTGAAAAAGCGATAGCATATCGTGGAATGGAGAGCGGATACTACTCGTTTGACAAAAACGGATTCCATTTTATTGTTTTGGATGGCAACGATAAAAAGAATCCCGAAGAAAAAGGATACAAGCAGTTTATCGGGCCGGAGCAGGTTGCCTGGCTGAAAGCAGAGCTTGCTTCTGCAAATGCCCTTACGGTGATTTTTTCCCATCAGGGGCTTTCCTATTACCGCAGCGCTGATGAAGACCTTGGCGTGGACAACTACCGGGAAATTCAGCAAATACTGGTTGATCACAACAAACAAAATCCTGATGCGCGGGTGATTGCCTGTTTCAATGGGCACAGCCACTGGGACTATGCCGAAAATATTGACGGCATCTGGTATATAACCATCACTTCCATGTCCTATCACTGGCTTGGCGAAGACTACGGACACATCCGCTACAGTCCCGAAGTGGATAAGGAATACAAGTGGATAAAATACACAGCGCCATTTAAAGAACCGTTGTTCACCCTGGTGAAAATTTCCCCGAAAGGCACCATCAAGATTACCGGAAAAAAATCGGAATGGGTTGGGCCGACCCCGTGGGAGGTAGGTTATCCCAAATCATTGGAAAAGTATATGCGTCCGGCCATCTCAAAACGAAAACTGAAGTTTTAGGAAGGTTTTGATGGACAATCTCCGATGAATTTTAAATCAGCGAGGTAAAGGTTAACAACGTGCAGCACATTTCAGGAGCCATTCATCGGATGATTTGAATAATTCTCTCCGCCGGTGCGATATACAAAACCGTGTCTTGCTTTGCAAAAGCAAAAATTTTTACTTGAACGTAAAATATTAGAAAGAAGCATTTTGCAAATATATAGTTGTTTGGGAAGTTATATTCCAGTCTGTTGACTGGGGCACCGATTGCAAATCGGCGCCAGCGGGGGGTTATAATAAATTTCCTTTCCAATTTATGGTTCTGTTTTGGAATGCTGACGCACAATGGTTTGGAGCTTGGCGTTTGGGCGGGAAAGTTCGCAAGAACATTTCCGCTTGAATGTCAACCCGCCTGACGCCAAGCCCTTATTAGGCGTAGTTTTTCTACCAGTCCATGTTGGCTGCATTGTCAAGTTCACTCATTAAATAGCCTGAATATTCTCTCATAGTTTCCATGCTTGCCGTAGCGGTTTTATAAGTTCCATTTGCGGCAAATGTCAATATTGTCGGTAATGCACACTCCTGAGTATAATACATTGCTGGTTCAAGAGAACCTTTCCAAAGAAATTTTATAAAGTCTTCAATCAACTTTATTACGTCTTCCTCTTTGAAGGTTAAATACCCGTGTAAAGAAAATCTGTTTTTTTGCTTTTTATGATTCATAAGAACTGGAACAGCTCCTGTTCCTGAATGAAATTTAAAAGCATTTCCATTCTTGCCAAATGCTCCATGAGCAACAAAATTTCTTAACTGTTGCCTAACAATTAAAAGCTCGTCATAAAATTTGTTTGCTTCTTTTGAGTTGTCCTTTATTGCGGCTTTAAATTTTGTTTTCCACTCTCCTTCAATTAGAGTCGTTACATCTTCACCATTTGACATGCTTTCGGCAACAACAGCTAAATGAATAAATAAATGCTCAGTCCAACTAAAAAAAGCCTCAATACACGAAATTGCAATCCAATTAGAATTCTGGCGATATTGCAATCCAAGATTTGTGTAGGAAGTGCTTTTTCCATATTCAAAATCCTTTGTTTCCGTCTTAATTTTGTCTTTATTCTTTAGATACTTTTTTCTTTCTTTCTTATACAATGAATTTAAATACTGAAATCTGTCGTAAAGTCGTTTGTTGTTATTTACAATATTGAATTCCGATTTTTTGACTGCTTCTTCAGCTAGGTGGTCGTAAAAAGGTCTGATACTTTTTATAGCTCCATTGATTTTCTTAACTATCTCTTCCGCTTCATTCTCATCTTTGGATTTATCCTGAACAAATACTCCAACACCAAGTTTTCTATATTCAATAAAAAAAGCTCTGCCGTTATAATCTATGGGAAATGACCAAGCAATTTTCTCAAATTGCCCTAAATTTTTGAACCCCAGCAAATCGTTGAATAAAAAATAGACTAAAAAGTATTCTGGAAGTCCACGTCCTGCGTTACTGCGTTCAGCCGTAAACAAAAATTTATCCTTTGCTAACGTATTATTGTCAGCAGGCTTAATAGGTGTCAATATTTTTAAAGCAGTTTGCTTATATTTTTCAGTGTTGAAACTCATGTCTGTTGTGTCGTCATAAAATTATGCTTAACGGTTTGGGTATTGCCGAAAGCGGGGTTTTTAGTACACAAGTTCAATCGAAGAACGAAAGTTGAACCTTGCACAAATATCCTATCGAAGCCGTTCAGCCCCGCTTTTGGTAATACCTTGTTGGTGGCTGCCCGTTACTTGTTTATCGTATTGTGAAAACTATTCGTCTTCGTCTTCTTCAAATTCATTTTCATGAATTTTGATTTCATTCATCCATTCTTCAAGCGTTCTGCCTTCGTATTTCCACATATTCACTCCCCAGTAAGCGCCTGAACGATTTCTTCGATTCTTCCGAGTTTCGATCTCCCGGGTCAGGGGCGATAACCTCCAAATCTTATCTTCAAATTTAACTTCCTTGTTACCAACAACCTCCGCCAGAATAGTGGTGTCGTCAAAATACACAATCGTTTTGCCGATTAAATCTAAACTCTCAAACGACAATTTGTTGCTCACTGTTCTTTTTTCAATTGTATAGTTATTGCTGGTTTTCAACTGCTCGCTAAGTGGAAGAATTTGTTGGGTAATAATTTTGATTAAATATTCCGCGCGGTTTTTTATTTGCTCCTTGCCCCACTGATGCTGGTCGGTAATTCTGTTTTTTGCAATTTGCATTCCAGCATTATTTTCATAGATTTCTTTTTTATCTCTAAAGGAATGATTGCTTAATTCTTGGTTATGACGGATCAGAGTCAGGTTTCCGATATTATTTAAATAATTGTCGTGAATTTCCTGATATTTTTCTCCAAGCTCATTTCGCCACGTCTCACTCAGCGTTTGTGGCATAATATGTTCAATCTGTAATAGTTTATCGTTCAGAGATGGGCGATTCCTGGTTAGTTCCTCCTCAATAAGACTTTGCAAGAATTTACTGCTTCTCAAATTGTAGAAATTTGATTCAGTGCTGGATAGGTAGGACGTTAAATCATTGTCATTTGGCAATCGCAATGCATATTGTTGATTAGAAAGAATTTTAAGCATCGCAGCTTCCTTATCGTCGGCTTCAATGAGCATATCAAAATGCTTCACTAAGGTTGGCGCATTTTTGTTTTCCCCTTGTGTTAGTCTCAAAATTCTTCTGCGGGCTATGTAAATAAACACGGCGTTTAGAATCCCTAAGGTATCATTATCATTCAGTTTCTCTTCGATTCTAAGGTGTAGTAAACCAAGAATAAAGGAATAGAAGCCTGAGGATTCAATTACTTTTAAATCTGCAATTTTCTGGTTAATTTTTACATTTCCGCTGGACTTATATCCAGCTAATACTGCATATTCCTTTGAATATTTCGATAATCTCCTTATAAGAAGTTCGTGATTGTTGTCATCAAATAAATCCTTAAAATTACGATACAGTTCTTTGTAATTTGTCTCGGTAGCTTTTTTATAACTCGTCATATCCTCTAATTGCATAAAATCTCGGATGAAGGCGGACACAGAAAACGCCTTGTTATCACCTGTAAGATTTTGCTCAATCTTGAGCCAAAAATTGTGGTATAGGTTATTTTGCTGGGCGGATGTTTTGCCAAGAAGTAAGTAGTTTCTTACTAAGTCGGCAAGTGATAAAGGCTTACCAAGAGAGTTCATACTTTCAAAAATTTCTTGAGGCTTTTCCCAAGTATTTCTTTCTGGTTCTAACTGGATCGTCACGATATTAAAATTTACCAAACCTTGCTCTATTAGATTCCTAATATTATTTTGGTCTAACTTTTCCAGTTTCGACTTGAAGAATTTGTAATTTTTATAAACTCTCGACTTCTTATCGTTTTCGTCTAAGTGTTCTCCCAAAATGATGTTCTTATAAGCCTTCCAGTCAGACTCAACTTGTTTAAGTTTAATTTTATACTCAACATCACCAGTTACGTTGTTGTTTTTTAAATATTTTGTGTCAATTGTGTTTTTCAAGGACTCATCTGTAATACATTCTCGAGCAGCAATGAGAAACAACATTGTGGTGGTCAACCTTTGCTGACCGTCAACCAAAATATATTTATCGGGCTGTCCGAGTATAGTACTTTCAGCATAATAAATTACTGTCCCGAAGAAATGTTGTGTGTTTGGGTTATCAGCTACTTTCTCAATATCCTTAAATAAGATAGCACACATTTCCTCGTCCCATTCATAGTTTCTCTGATAGGGTGGAATAAAAAATGTAATATCATTGTTAGATAATAGTTTCAAAATTTGATTGTCCAAGCTTCTCATTTTGTCGTCTTTGTTTGTCTTTTTGATAAAATTGAATTGTCATTATGCTGCCCGTAGGGTTGCCACCAACGCCCAAATATACGCAAGTTTTACTAAAATCCATTTTTTGTGAAAAAAATAAATTGATTTTCCTATGGCCTTGTATATCAATAAGGAATGATTGTAAGTTTTTTGCGTTTCTCGTGTTTTTTAGTGTGGAAATAGAACTATCTTTGTTTTGTATAAATACAAAATACACAGGTTGAAAGTTATGGAATTGGATAGACAAAAATATACTTTTGAAACGGGTACTCACAATGATAAAAATGTGATTTGGATACTGTTTCCTTATAACCAAAACTTAATTTCGGAACTAAAAAAACAAACCTCTGTTAGGTGGAGTACTACCAATAAAAAATGGTATGTACCGGATAATCCGCATTACAGAAACCTTTTTGGAATGGAACGAAATTACTATGGAAAGAAGGCTTTACTTGATATAGATCCGATAAATCGTCCTGCGTTTACCCGTTTTGTAGAGCAGCTGAAATTAAAGGGTTATAACCCTAATACCGTGAAAACGTACTCGGTAGAATTTGCTCAATTGCTAAAAAGCCTGAAACAGTATCCTGTAGAAAATCTTTCTGCAGAACAGCTCCGTTCATATATTTTATATTGTATGATCAGCTTGAAATTATCTGAGAACTTGATTCACAGCAGATTGAATGCACTTAAATTTTACTTTGAACAAGTCTTACACCGGGAGAAATTTTTCATGGAAATCCCACGACCTAAAAAGCCAAGCACACTCCCTAAAGCTCTTACTACCAATGATATTAAAAAAATGTTTGCTACCGTTGAAAATAACTTAAAACATCTTCTGATTCTGAAATTATGCTACGGAATGGGATTGCGTGTACGTGAAATTGTCAATCTGAAGATTACAGATATTGACAGTCAAAGAATGCAGGTTTTGATAAGTAGTGCAAAAGGGAAAAAGGACAGATATGTAAATTTACCTGAATCTGTTTTGGAACTTTTACACAAATATTATGTGGCATACAAACCCAAAGAATATCTTTTTGAAGGGCAATATGGTGGACAATATTCGGTGCGAAGCTGTCAGTCTATTCTTAAATCAGCAATGCAGAAGGCAAAAATCAAAAAGAAAATCGGGATTCACGGATTACGCCATTCCTATACCACACGTCTGATAGAGCAAGGTATAGATATACGTTTTGTACAAGAAGTACTCGGTCATTCAAATAGAAAAACTAAGATGTTATACACTCAATTGACCGATACTTCTAATCGAAATATCAAAAGTCCATTAGATAATTT
>CAZVAD010000099.1:0-10270 GCA_964624645.1 uncultured Mariniphaga sp. | reverse complement strand
AGCTTCCCCAAAATTATTTAGAGCGCTGATTATCAATAAAAGCACTGCTTTTTCTTTTATAATGGGTAAAATTTGTGTAAATTTATTTTTTCATTTAAATGAAAATATTGCATATTTGTTAAAAATTGTAAAAAGGTGATAGCCAAATATAAATTTTCAGAAAATAATTACGTAACTAAATAAATGAACGCTAATACTTTAATACTTAAAACATTAAACAGAATAAGTAATTAATAATCACTGATTTAAAACAATCTCTAATTTTTTATTAAAAAGATCAAAAGAATTATGAAGAAAAATCGAACATGCGGAGATTTTTGGTACAATCTCCGGAAAAAAATGCGGATTATGCGACTAAGTCTGCTGCTGATTATATCAAGCACAGTTATGGCATTCAGCTCAGTCTCGTACCCGCAAAGTACCAATCCTTCGGTGAGTCTGAGTAATTTTACGAAAACAGAAACCATTCAGCAGCAACCCAACACCGTTAAAGGGAAAGTGGTTGATAACGAAAAGAAACCGCTCCCGGGAGTAACCATTGTTGTTGTTGGCGAAACCCGTGGGGTGATTACCGATGTTGACGGAAACTACTCCATTGAAGTAAGACCTGCTGACAAACTGGTCTTTTCCTTTGTGGGTATGGAAAATCAGATCATTGATGTGGGCAATCAGAAAACCATCAATGTGGAAATGAGGGAAAAGATTGATGAGTTGGAGGAGGTTACTGTAGTGGCTTTTGGAAAACAGAAAAAAGAGAGTGTCATCTCTTCCATCGAGACCATCAAATCAGATGAGTTGCGGGTGCCTTCCAGCAACCTGACCACTGCATTTGCCGGACGGATGTCGGGTGTGATTTCGTACCAGACCAGCGGTGAACCCGGTGAGGATAATGCCAATTTCTTTATTCGCGGAATTACCACATTTGGAGCCGACGCAAAAAAGGATCCGCTGATATTGATTGACGGCGTTGAGCTGAGGACAGAGGATCTGGCCCGGTTAAACACAGATGATATTGCCAGCTTCTCCATCATGAAAGACGCGACCGCTACGGCGCTGTATGGAGCGCGGGGTGCAAACGGTGTTATTTTAGTAACCACAAAAGAGGGGCGCGAAGGAAAAGCCCGGATAAATGTGCGGGTTGAAAATTCATTTTCCAGTCCGACACAAATGGTTGAATTAGCCGATCCGGTCTCTTTTATGAAAATGCACAACGAAGCTATATTCACCCGGGATCCGAAAGGAATCAGAATGTATTCCGAAGAAAAAATCAATATGACCGAACGTGGTCAGCATCCCGACCTGTTTCCTGCGACAGATTGGTATAAGACAATGTTTAATAAAATCTCATATAACCAGCGGGCAAATATGAGCATCAGCGGTGGTGGCACAGTCGCCCGCTATTATGTGGCTTCAAGTATTTCCCAGGATAACGGGAACCTGAAAATTGACGAGCGCAACAATTTCAATACAAATATCAATTTAACAAAGTATGCCGTGCGTTCAAACGTTAATGTCAACGTATCAAAAACCACGGAGTTGATACTTCGCCTGAGTTCAACATTTGATGAGTACCGCGGACCAATAGACGGAGGATCTCAAATGTACCGCAAGGTGATGCAGGCAAATCCTGTATATTTTAAACCCTACTATGAACCGGATGAGCATTTCAGCTATGTGCGGCATGTGCTTTTTGGCAACTATGCAACGGCAAACTATGTCAACCCGTATGAACAGGCACTGCGGGGATACCGGGACTACAGCAAAAACATGACCATGACGCAGTTTGAAGTAAAGCAGGATCTGGGCATGATAACGGATGGTCTGACATTCCGTACAATGCTGAACATGAACCGCTTTTCCGAGTTCACCGTAAACCGGCAGCTGACTCCGTTTTATTACAACATTGATGAGTATGATTTGAATGCCAATACTTACACTTTAAAAGTATTGAATCCTGAATCGGGTAATAATTACCTTGATTATAATCCCGGACAAAGAAATATCAACTCTGTGTTTTATCTGGAGTCTGCAGCTGAATACATGAAGGATTTCACGGAAAAGCATCATCTGAATGCATTGATGGTATTTATTATGCGTCAGGAAAAAGTGGGTATTGCCAACAATCTGCAGCTTTCGCTGCCTCACCGCAATATGGGGCTTTCAGGCAGATTTGCCTACAATTATGACAGCCGGTATTTCGGAGAATTTAACTTCGGTTACAACGGTTCTGAGCGTTTTGCCAAAGAAAACCGGTGGGGATTTTTCCCGTCTATTGGTACTGCCTGGATGGTCTCCAATGAATCCTTTTACTCTTCACTGAAAAGTATCATCCCGCAGCTTAAACTGAAAGCCACTTATGGCATGGTGGGTAATGATGCGATTGGAAGCAGCAACGACCGGTTTTATTATTTGTCTCAAGTGGATATGAAAGCTGACAGAGCCGTCAGATGGGGACCGCTCCTGACTTACAGCCCTCCCGGAATATCTGTTGAACGTTACGCCAATGATCTGATTGGTTGGGAAACATCTTATAAGACTAACATTGGAGCAGAGCTATTATTTGCCAATAACATTTCAACAAATATTGATGTTTTCCACGAGCGTCGTGAAAATATTTTAGTGGATCGAATCATTCCCAATACCATGGGAATTCTGCCTGCCATCAAATCAAACCTTGGCGTGGCTGAGGGAAAAGGATTTGATGCCGAATTGAATTATGAAAAGGTGTTCAGCCCCGATTTCTTTATTACCGGACGCGGAACCTTCACTTATGCAACGAGTAAAATTCTTGAATGGGAGGAACCTGACTATTCAAATTCCCCGTGGCGGTCAAGAATCGGTTACAGCATCAATCAAAGATGGGGATATATTGCTGAGCGCTTGTTTATTGATGAAAAGGAAGTGGCAAATTCACCAACACAGTTTGGAAATGTGATGGGCGGTGACATCAAATACAGGGACATAAACGGTGATGGTGTGATTTCATCACTGGACCAGGTTCCAATCGGATTTCCCACAGTTCCTGAAATTAATTACGGGTTTGGAATGACCGTAGGTTATAAAGGTTTTGACATGTCTTTCTTTTTCCAGGGATCAGGCCGTCAGTCATTTTGGCTCACAACCAGCGGAGAGGGAAAAATTCAGCCATTCCTGGATGGATCGCCAAACGACAATCTGATTGGTGAAAATGCTGTCTTACAGGCTATAGCCAATGATTACTGGACTGAAAGTAACCGGAATCCCTATGCATTCTGGCCGCGTTTGTCCACCTATGATATTACCAACAATAACCAGACAAGCACCTGGTTTATGCAGGATGCCACATTTTTGCGGCTGAAGTCTGCAGAAATCGGATACTCCTTACCAGAGAATATCAAAAGAAGATTATATACGAATAACCTTCGGATATACGTCAGCGGAACAAACCTTCTCAGCTGGAGTCCCTTTAAACTTTGGGATCCTGAAATGGCAGGGAATGGCTTAGGCTATCCCTTGCAACGGGTGATTAACGTAGGACTGAATATTGGATTTTAACATGAAAAATATGACACGAAATTTTTTAAAGAAAAATATAAAAAAGGGGAAGATGAAATCAATTTTAAAATATTATTTGGCTTTATGTTTTCTGGCATTGATGGGGTCATGCAATTATTTGAATGTGGTGCCCGATGCAATCCCTACTCTGGATGACGCTTTTGCCGACCGGTATGCTGCTGAGCAATATCTGGCAACTTGCTACTGGGGATTGCCAAAGGCTGCGGGCTGGGATCAGAACCCGGCGTTCCTTGGCTCCATGGAAATGATTATGAATCCGAATTTCCGCACCAGTGGCGGAATGCGTCATGCACTTGGCGAAGACAATCCCACCGCCGTGGTCATCAATTACTGGGGTGGAACTGCTACAGCAATCCGGTCTTTACATGCCGGCATCCGGGAATGCAACACTTTTCTGGATAATATCTCAAAAGTTACCGATTTAAAGAGCAATGAAAGAAATCGTATGATTGCTGAAGTGAAAGTATTAAAAGCGTGGATGCACTTTTATCTGCTCACTTACTACGGCCCGATTGCCCCTTTGAAAGAGAGCCTTCCCGTAAACACATCCACACAGGGGATCAGGGTTTACCGGGAGAAAATTGATGACAGTTTTGCCTATGTGCTTGAACTGCTTGATGAAGTGATTGAAAGCAATGCATTGCCTGACCGGATTACGAACCGGACAACGGAACTCGGACGCTTCACGGAAGCCGTTCCTTATGCCTTAAAAGCCAGAGTGCTGACTTATTGGGCAAGTGATCTTTACAACGGGAATACGGATTTCAGCTCTTTTAAAGACCATTTGGGTGAGCCTTTTTTCAATCAGGTTTATGACCCGAAGCGATGGGAACTGGCAGCAGAGGCAAGCCAGGAAGCCATTGATATTTGTCTGAAAAACGGAATCCGGCTGTATCAGACTTCAGATTTCATGCAAACGAAAATGATGTCAGACACCACTTTGCTGATCAATACGCTGAGAAGCGCAGTGAGTGAACAGATCAACCTGAATATCGAACTGATTTTTGGAAACACTTCATATCCAAGCGGCTCAAACGTTCAGCGGCACTGCCTCCCCCGTTTTGAAAGCGGATCGGCTGCCAACGCGACAAGCAGGCTGGCTGTACCGCTTCATGTGGCGGACTGGTTTTATTCATCAAACGGAGTTCCCATCGATGAAGACAAGGATTGGGCGGAAGACGACAAATACACGCATCGTTTTGAAACCCTGCGGTCGGGAGACGAGGAACATCAATATGTCATTCAGATTGGTGAGACCACTTCGGCTTCCAATTTTGACAGGGAACTGCGCTATTATGCTGCCCTCGGGTTCGATCGCGGCAAATGGTATGGAAATCATTACAACAATGAGCCAAATGATGATAAGGAGGCTTTCTACGTGCAGGCACGTTATACAGAATTTGCCAATCGTGTTTCCACTACGGAATACAGCGCAACAGGAATCTGGGCAAAAAAGCTGGTTCAGCTCAACAGCAGATGGCGTGACGCCAATGAACTGACTTATCTGAGCTATCCCTACCCGGACATGCGCTTTGCTGACTTGCTGCTTCTTGCGGCGGAATCAATCAATGAGGCATCGCCCGGTGATAATAACGCCGCTGTTAATCCGGAGGTCTATATGTATGTTGACATGGTTCGTGCAAGAGCCGGACTGGAAGGTGTTATTGACAGCTGGAACAAATATGCCGTAGGCGACAAACGGAATAAGCCGATGACCAAGGGGGGCATGAGGGAAATTATTCGCCGGGAGCGGAAAATTGAGCTGGCACTCGAAGGGCAGGACTATTGGGACAGAAAACGCTGGAAGGTGGCACACCTGGAACTAAACCGGAACGTGCAGGGATGGAATGTTACCGTGGAAGATGCCAATCCAAATGCATATTATACGCCAACTACAGTTTATACAGAGCGTTTTACCATACGCGATTATTTTGCGCCAATTCCGGAATCAGACCTGATAAACAATCCACAGTTGATACAAAATCCGGGATGGTAATTTATTTGAACAAAAAATATCTGAAAAAATGAAAACAAAATTCATCTATTATATAACTATTGCAGCCTTACTTTTTTCCTGTACGGAAAAAGAGCTGAATCCCATAAATTCACCAAAAGGCAAACCGGCTCCGGTTACTGATGTTAAAACAGAATCTATTCCCGGAGGAGCAATCGTTTCCTATGTTATTCCAAAAGACAATGATGTGTTATCCGTGAAAGCGGTTTATACCTTGACCAGTGGAAAACAAAGGGAGGTTTCCACATCATTCTACGACAACCAAATCGTCATTGAGGGGTATGACGATACGGACGAGCACGAAGCATTGCTATATACCGTGAGCCGTGCTCAGGAACTTTCAGACCCTGTGGCTGTGCGGTTCACGCCGGAGGAATCTCCGATCAGCAAGGCTGCGAGATCTGCAACCATAACCAGCGACTTTGGAGGCGCCTTCTTTTCATGGAAAAATGAAGATAATGAAATGTTGACGGCTGAACTTTTTGCCGAGACACCTAAAGGCGATCTGGGAACAGCAAGAATCGTAACCTCAATGCTGGATTCAGCATCTTTCAGCGTTCGTGGATATGAACCGATAGCGACCAAATTTGCTCTGATTTTCAGAGATAACTGGGACAATATTTCCGATACAATCTACCCGGCCGGAGGAGTAGTCATCCCCTGGCTTGAAACCACACTGAATAAAAAAGACTGGTCAATTTTTAAAATCGCAGGCAATTATCTTCCGGGTGATGTAACATTTATAAACTGGGAAGGACGCGATGAATATATGTTTGACGATGATGTCAATACATTTGGGCACACCAACTCAGGTGGTCTTCCCGTAAGCATTACCTTTGATCTCGGGAAAAGTGTCAGGTTAAGCCGTGCAGTTTTTTTCCAAAGATTTCAATCCAACGTTTATTTTGCATGGGGAAATCCCAGGAGAATTATTATTTACGCAAGAACGGAAGCCCCGCTGACCGGAAATTGGGATGAGTGGACTCAACTGGTTGATTATACCATGATAAAGCCTTCAGGCACCAATTCGGAATACACCGTAAACACGGATGAAGACGTGCAGGCTGCCCTGGACGGGCATGAAGTCTCCTTTCCGATAAGTGAGAATGTTTACAGGTATATCCGATTCAGATTTATGTCTTCATGGGAGAACAGGCCTTATGTGCACCCCGCGGAAATTACGCTGTACGGACAGGAAGCTGAAAATTAATCATCAAAAATTAAGAAAAATGAAAAGAATAAACAGACTGATATTTTTAGGGATTGCCATAATCTTTATTATTGCATCATGTGAAAATATGATGGATGTTCACAAGCCTTTTGTCGGAGATAGTGAAATTGTCTATTCTCCCAAATTGGACTCCCTTCATTTCTATGCAGGACAAAATAAGGTTTATTTCAAATTCTGGACGTACAATGCCACCAACCTGAAAAGCGTTGACCTCTACTGGGATGAAGATTCACTGATAACTCCGGTTACGCTCTCTTCGGGATTGGACAGCATGTTTGTGGAAGTGCCCTGTTCAACGGAAAAGTCCTATGCTTTCAAAGCGCGTACGACAGATATTTTCGGAAATCACTCCTTATGGAGCTTAGGCTTTGCCAATTCCTATGGTGATTTTTTCATTGAATCACTGGTAAACAGATCAGTAAAAGGCTTCAAAGTTACAGGCGGAGACGGGGAAATAAGCTGGTTCCCCCCTGCAGCCAACTTAGCCCGCAGTGAAGTGCGGTATGAAAATGATGAAGGTGATATACAGACGATTAGCGTACCTTTTAATCAAGTAACAACTTTTTGCGAAGGACTGACCACAAACAATTTTGAAGTGAGGTCATTTTTCCTCCCCGAGCCGGACGCCATTGATACTTTCGCAGTTGCTTGGGAAGCGGTCCGTCCGCTATATCAGGTTTCCCGTACAAACTGGGCGGTCGAATATTGCAGCTCCTGGCATGGAATGCCTTCATTGACAGGTACCAGTAATATGCCCCATTTTATATTTGATGGAGACTTTAACACATTCTGGCATTCAAGGTATTTAACCTATGAGGCAGGCACTAATCCTCTGGATCCTGAAGTGACCCGGGACCCATGTCCACATACCATCGTCATTGATATGGGTGAGCCGGTGGAAATCACACAGGTGGATATTTACCGCCGGTTAAATAACAATAATGCACAGACTGTCATTGTTTATGCCCCGGCTGTGGATGATGAATTGCTGACGCAGGAAGATATCGAATGGTTGGGCAATACACCTGTAACCTATGCGAACCACCAGTTTTATAAAAATTACTACTACCCGGGCATTCCGAATGATCACTGGACTGAACTCGGCAGAGTGGAATTCCCAAGCGATGCACTCGACACACCGGAGAAAAATCTGCGCATGGTTGATGCTTCCTCCAAAAATATAACGAGCAGATACTTTAAACTGGTTCTGCCCAACTCACGAAGCAATGCCAATGTTTCTCTTTCAGAAGTGTTTGTCTGGGGAAAATAAAAAATGAATGTATAATCCTTTGGATACTGAAATTTATAAAGCCGGAGGCTTGATATAAATCAGAAAGTTTTTAGAATTGGGAAATGGGGAGAGCCTTCTCATTTCCCAACTTTTTTATCGGGATATTTAAAATTAGAAAAATCAAAAAGTGATGACCATCAAAAGAAATTTTATCAGAGAAACCAACTCAAAGCAACGCATCTGCCTCACATCATTTATGATGTTTTCATTTATGCTGCTTTCTTTATCCATTCAGGGACAGGCATTAAAGCTATCACCCTATCTGCAAAATCCTGCCCCCGATGCTGTAACCGTCATGTGGCAAACAAACGATCCTTCATACAGCTGGATTGAATATGGCACAGACATGAATAATCTGAAAGTGGCGCGCACGGTGGAGAACGGGATCGTGACGGCAAATGTCACCCGGCACAAGGTACGCATCAAAGGGCTGACGCCCGACACCAAATATTACTATCGGGTTTGTAGCCAAAAAGTACTTGAATATAAAGCATACTCCAAGGAGTTGGATGAGGAAGTGAAAACCGATTTCTTTTCGTTTACCACTTTGGGGCCATCACCTGAAAAATTCACATGCCTGATATTCAACGATCTGCATGACAAGTTAGGCGTTTTTGACCTGTTGATGGAACAGATTGATGCACACGATATTGAATTTGATTTTTCGGTTTTTAACGGAGACAACTTTACCGACCCGGCATCAGAGGGGCAGATTGTAAATTTGCTGAGACACTACAATAAAGGGGTGGATGCATCCAATAAGCACGCTATCTATTTAAGGGGGAACCATGAAATACGCGGCCCCTATGCACTGCAATGGCCCTCTTTCTTTGATTTTGAAGGAGGCAATATGTACAGTGCATTTTCGTATGGCGATACGCGATTTGTACTTTTGGACAACGGGGAAGATAAAAGTGACGGAAGCAGCGAATATTCAGGACTGGTGGACTTTGACAGTTTCCGGAACGAACAGACGGAGTGGCTGAAAAAAGAGGTGGCAAGCAGTGATTTCAAAAATGCTTTCCGTAAAATTCTGATACATCATATTCCCATTTATGGCTGGAACAACAGTTTTGACCCCGGATTTATTCCATGTTTTGATCTGTGGGATCCTATTTTTAAAACCACACCCTTTGATATTGATATTACAGGGCACCTCCATAGCTTTAGATTTAATTCAAAAAACACCGTAAATAATCCATTCCCTCAGGTTATTGGAGGCGGGAATAATGAGACCAGCGCAAGGGTATTGATATTAGTTAAAAACGGCGAGAGCCTGACGCTAAAATCACTGGATTGCAGTGGAAATATGCAGATATTTCCGATTTATACGGAAGATGCCAGCTTAAGCAGCGTTACCGTTGATGGCGGTACACTGTATCCCGCATTTGATTCAAATCGGACAGAATATCAGATAATGGTCTCAAAATCTATCAGCATGCTCTCCATTGCCGGACAGGCCTCCAGTGAAACAGCCACCGTAAAGGGAAATATCACCAATAAGGCATGCACAATCGGGGAAAAAATTGTGATAACGGTTACTGCTGAAGACGGCACAAGTAAAAAATATACTTTTGAAGTTGTACTGAGTACATCAAGTTCGATAATTCCCAATAATGGCATCATTAAAATCTATCCAAATGTTCTGGAGCAGGGCTCCCCGCTTTCTATCAAGCTTGACAAGCCCTATGGAAATGTTGCCGTCCGGATATACAATACTGAAGGGAAAGAGGTGCATGCAAGTCAGTTGAATGATCAGCAGGCCACTATCCCGTTGTCCCTGAAGCAGGGAGTTTATATTATAAATTTCGGAATAGGGGAAAAGAAAATCACTGACAAATTTGTAGTCCGGTAACAGCCCGGTTCAAACGATTATTTTCCTCCAAACCTTGAAGGTTTTGAAAACCTTCAAGGTTTAACCCGCTGAGTATCAATTGCCTCCCCCAGCAAAATACTATTCTCATTCCCCCTACCCCTCCCGAAAGCTTTCGGGTTGTTCGTGGTTAATAACGCTGTCAAGTCTATCGACGCTGACAGGTTAAGAATAGATTGCTTTATCTATTCAACTCCTACGGAGTTGTGGGCTATGAGTGCCTTGACGCCACCGGTGAAACCGGTGGTTATCCATATTCAACCCTTGCAGGGTTGTGGGTCGATAATAATCATGGTAATCCTTTAA
>CAZVAD010000098.1:0-10489 GCA_964624645.1 uncultured Mariniphaga sp. | reverse complement strand
CTGCTTTGAAATCCCTTCTGGACAAAAATTTACTTCACCTTGAAGAGACCATAAAATCAAAATATAAAGCCAAAACCGAACAGTGGATCAGCCTTCATCCGGGCATCAAAACCGAAACCCGGTTGTGCGAAAAGGAGGAATCTTTGCACCGGGCAAAGAAGCAGCAGGAACTGCTGCGGCATTTCATTGAAAAAACCAATGCTTTTCAGGCGACTGAAAAACCGGAGATACGCAGAAAGGAATTGCTGAAAGAGACGGGATTCAGTCCGGCGGTTTTGGATGGACTGATTCAGAAAAAAATACTGAAATCCTTTCTCCGCGAGGTTTCGCGTATTGCAAAAGCCAAACCGGAACAGGCAGAATTGAATCTGCTGAACACACACCAGCAACGGGCGCTGGAAGAGGTGAAAGCTGCTTTTGATGAAAATCGCACGGCATTGATTCACGGGATAACTGCCAGCGGGAAAACGGAAATTTACATTCACCTGATTGACGAAGCAATTAAATCGGGCAGGCAGGCGCTCTACCTGCTGCCGGAAATTGCGCTTACCACGCAGATTATCAGCCGGCTGAAAAATGTTTTTGGAAATAAAGTAGGGATTTATCATTCGCGGCTGAACAGTCAGGAGCAGGTGGAAATCTGGAATAAAACGCTGCAGTTTCAAAATAATCCGCAGGAAGGCTACCGGATAATTTTAGGCGCGCGCTCGGCGCTGTTTATGCCTTTTTCCAATCTCGGACTGGTGATTGTTGATGAAGAACATGAAAACTCCTTCAAGCAGTTTGACCCTGCGCCGCGCTACCATGCGCGGGATATGGCCGTCCTGTTGGGGAAGCTCACCGGCGCAAAGGTGTTGTTGGGTTCGGCAACGCCTTCCTTTGAGAGTTTTCACAATGCACTCACCGGAAAATATGCACTGGTTAATCTTGACAAAAGATTTGCCGAGTTGGAGTTGCCCGAAATCATTGTTGCGGATTTGAAGCGGGCAAAAAAAAGAAAACAGATGCAGTCCGCCCTCACGCCGGAGCTTTTCGGGTTGATGGAGGATGCGTTGAACAACGGGGAGCAGGTCATTCTTTTTCAGAACCGGCGGGGCTATTCCCCTTATGTGCAGTGTGGCGCGTGCGGCCATATTCCAAAATGCAAAAATTGCGATGTGAGCCTGACCTACCACAAATTCAGGAAACATCTGGTTTGCCACTATTGCGGATTTTACCTGCCCGTTCCTGCCGAATGCCCGGAATGCGGCTCCCCCGATATGGATACCCGCGGATTCGGCACCGAAAAAATTGAAGACGAACTGAAACCCTTATTTCCGGGAAAAAGAATCGAGCGGATGGATTTGGATACCACACGTTCAAAAAATGCCTTTGAAAGAATTATTCACAATCTGGAATCCCGAAAAACCGATATTCTCATCGGAACACAGATGGTTACAAAAGGACTTGATTTTGACCATGTGCGTGTGGTGGGTATTCTGGATGCCGACAACCTGATTAACTTTCCCAATTTCAGGGCGCATGAGCGGGCGTATCAGCTGGTTTCCCAGGTGAGTGGCCGCGCCGGAAGGAAGCACAGCAGGGGGAAAGTGGTTGTGCAGACTTCCCAGCCGGAGCATCCAATCATTGATTTTATTACGAAACAGGACTATTCGGCAGCTTTTTACGCACAGATGGAGGAACGGAAGCTGTTCCGGTATCCGCCCTTTTTCAGGCTGATAAAGCTGGTGGTCAAACACAGGAATCCTGAAAATGTGAACCGGGCGGCAGCGCAACTGGCTTCGCTTTTGCGGAATGCCCGTGAACTGATTGTGCTTGGGCCTGAATTCCCTTTGGTCAGCCGGATTCAACTCTGGTACCACAAGGAAATCTGGATAAAAATCAATGCCGGCTATTCACTTCCGAAAGTGAAGAAGTTTATTGTGGAAAACATTGAGCGGGTGCAGGGCAGCCCGGAGAACAGCAGTTGTGTCATCCATATTGACGTTGACCCGGCTTAGCGGTTGCTCCTGCTTTTTCCGGTTCCTGAATTTTTGTAAATTTGCGCCCGGATAGCCCGGTTGATCATTAATACGAAACCGAAAAGATATTAACGATTGGAATGCTTAGAATCAATGTTTTAAGCCAATATCAGCAGGGGATGTCGAAAAGTAGCTGAAATCAGTTAAAGTTAAATTGTTAAATTTGAACCCGTTCAAAAAAAAATCAGATGGGAAAAATTATATCGCTGGCCAACCAAAAAGGGGGCGTTGGGAAAACCACGACGGCAATT
The DNA here is from genome assembly GCA_964624645.1 of uncultured Mariniphaga sp. GTDB lineage: Bacteria > Bacteroidota > Bacteroidia > Bacteroidales > Prolixibacteraceae > Mariniphaga. Next base: position 8,217 of record CAZVAD010000098.1, on the reverse strand, counting down.
AATCTGGCTGCCAGCCTTGCTGTTCTGGAACAGAAAGTGCTGCTCATTGACGCCGATCCGCAGGCAAACGCCACTTCGGGATTTGGATTCGATGTGAAGAATGTGCAGTCAAGCATCTATGAGTGCATCGTGGATGAGATTGATCCTGAAAAGGTTATTCTGAAAACCGATATTGAAAACCTGCATATCATTCCTTCAAACATTGATCTTGTGGGTGCAGAAATTGAGATGCTGAACCTGCCCAACCGCGAAAAGGTTTTGCGGAATACAATCAGTCCGCTGAAAGAATTTTACGATTTTATTTTCATCGACTGTTCGCCGTCCCTTGGGCTGATTACGGTGAATGCGCTCACCGCTTCCGATTCAGTTATCATTCCCGTGCAATGTGAATATTTTGCTCTGGAAGGGTTGGGGAAATTACTGAATACGGTGAAAATCATACAAAACCGGCTGAACCCGTCGCTTGAAATCGAAGGTTTTCTGCTGACCATGTTTGATGCGCGCCTGAACCTTGCAAATCAGGTTTACGAGGAGGTTAAACACCATTTTCAGGACATGGTCTTTGAAACGGTGATTCAGCGCAATGTGAAGCTGAGCGAGGCGCCCAGCCACGGCAAGCCGGCAATCCTCTATGATGCCAGTTCGCGCGGAGCAATCAACCACATGAATCTGGCGCGCGAAATCCTGCAACGCAACGGGATGACACAAATACCTCAGGAACAAAAAATTATAAACGTATAATTTCAGGCTATGGCTAAAAGGAGTGTTTTGGGACGGGGATTGGGAGCGCTTATCGACGATGCCGACAGGATGCAGCAGGCAGGCATAAGCGAAGTGGAACTGAGCAAAATTGAAGCAAATCCCTTCCAGCCCCGTTCAAAATTCGATGAAGAATCGCTTGAAGAGCTGGCGGTGTCCATTCGCGAAATCGGGTTGATTCAACCCATAACGCTGCGGAAAAGCGGCGCCGACAGCTATCAGATCATTGCCGGCGAACGCCGGTTCCGGGCGGCGCAAAGGGCAGGACTCGAAACCATTCCGTCCTATGTGCGGCTGGCAAAAGATGATGACATGCTGGAAATGGCGCTGGTGGAAAATATTCAGCGCGAGGACCTGGATGCCATTGAAATTGCGCTCAGCTACCAGCGGCTGATGGAAGAGCTGAAATTCACCCAGGAGGAAATGAGTAGCCGCGTGGGGAAAAAGCGCTCCACAATTGCCAACTACCTCAGACTGCTGAAGCTACCCGCTGTAATTCAGAAGGCACTGAAGGATAAGCAGATATCCATGGGTCATGCACGGGCATTGATCAACATCGAAGATGCCGGCATTCAGGAAATGATTTATATGCAAATCCTCAAGTATGGCTTTTCTGTCCGGAAAGTTGAGGAGATTGTGCGGAGCATCAATGAAGAGGACGAGGGAAAAAAACAGTACCAAAAGAAGGAGTTGCCCAAATCGTATAAAGATTTTAAATCTTCCTTAGGTAAGCTTTTTGGCTCGCGGATAGGCATTTCGGTGGAAAAGAGCGGAAAAGGCAAAATTGTGATTCCTTTTAAGTCAGCACAGGATTTTGAGCGGATTGTTAAAATTATCGAAAACGACAAATAAAAACATCCCATTCGCACTCCCGTGTGATGATTCTTCTAATTTTGGCAAAAAATGTGAAGCGTGACTGGCAGAAATCTTTTTAAAATAATTCCGGTTTTAATGCAGTTGCTGCTGGTTTCCGGCGTGCAGGCGCAATGGATTGAGGCGGACACGGTTCGCGTGATTGAAGCAGACACGGTTCAGGTGATAAAGGCGGATACGCTTCAGTTGCCGGAACTGCTGCCTGAGAAAAAGGAGGCTGCCATCCATTCGCCGCGCAAAGCCACCATTTATTCTGCCATCCTGCCCGGTTTGGGACAGATTTATAACAAAAAATACTGGAAAGTGCCGGTGATTTACATCGGTTTTGGCACCATCGCCTATTTTATCAACTGGAATAACGACAACTACCAGTTGTTCCGCAGGGGCTATTTCGATCTGATTGACGATGACCCGGACACAGAGGGTTATCTGGAGATTGAGTCAGTCCGGCGAAACAACTATGATCTGAGCAACCCTACGCATTTCAATAATCTGAAAACGGCATTGTCCAGGCAGAAGGATTACTTTCGCCGCAATCGCGACCTGCTCATAATCAGTATGGTGGGGTTTTACGGGCTGAATCTCATTGATGCCAGCGTGGATGCCCACCTCTTTGATTTTGATATCAGCGATGACCTGACTTTGAAATGGGAGCCATCCCTGATGAAATTTGATGATAATTTTGTTTATTGCATAAATTTTAGGTTTAGTTTTTAAAAATGATGAAAACAACAGGATTATATGCAGCCCTGATTTTTTGCTTTTTCTTTCTCTCCTCCGGAGTTTTTGCACAGGTCATTGACAGGCAAAAAATAAAGATTGAACCGCTGGAACCCATAACCCCTGAAATAATACCCACACAAATTCCTTTTGTTGCTTCTGAAGATTCTGTTTATGCTGAAGGAACTCCCGATTCGGTGCTGATTGATGAATCCATTTTGCCCGATGAACATGCCAGTGATGTTTTTTCTGAAAAAATGGACAGCTTGGCCAATTCGTGGTATATCCGGAACCTGTTTCACGGCGATTTGTCTCAGTCAGCCGGTATTCAGGAATTTCCCCGGAATCTTCCCGATTCAGTATATATCAATCGTTTGCAGGAGATCCAGCAGGTGGTTCCCATGTCGTACAACAGTGCGGTCAAAGATGTTATAAAGTTTTACACGGAGAAACGCCGCAGTCAGGTGGAAATGATGTTAGGCCTTTCCGCCTACTATTTTCCAATTTTTGAGGAGGCGCTGGACCGTTACAATATGCCGTTAGAGCTGAAATATCTTCCCATTATCGAATCGGCGCTGAATCCAAAAGCGATTTCAAGAGCCGGAGCCAACGGGCTTTGGCAGTTCATGTTCGGTACTGCCCGGCATATGGGACTGGAGATTTCCAGCTTCATCGACGAGCGCCGCGATCCTGTGAAATCCACCGATGCGGCTGTTAAATACCTGTGGCAGTTGTATCAGACCTACAACGACTGGTATCTTGCGATTGCTGCCTACAACTGCGGGCCGGGAAATGTTGACCGCGCCATCCGCCGCTCGGGAAAGCAGAGTTACTGGGAAATTTACTACCATCTGCCCCGTGAAACGCGGAATTACGTTCCGGCATTTGTGGCGGCTGCATACGTTATGAATTTTTACCGGGAGCACAACCTGATGCCCCGCCTGCCGGATATTTCCCTGCAAACGGACACTATCGTTGTTCGCGATTACCTTCACTTCAATCAGCTTGAAAAAACCTTAGGCATTGATAAAGAGCAGTTGCGCTCGCTCAATCCGATGTACAGACGTGATGTAATTCCGGCAAAGCCGGACTATCCCTGTCCGGTGGTGCTGCCCGGTGAGAAAATCAATACGTTTATTGATCTGGATACCACAGTCTTTGCGCATGAACGTGAGAAATATTTCCCCGACAACAAATTGGGTAATCCGGTGGGTTTGCAGGCAAATTATTTCACTCCTGCCGATGTGGAGGGCAAAGCAAAAATTCTTTATACCGTGAAATCGGGCGACAACGTCGGGTTTATCTCTTCCTGGTTTCATGTGCGCCTTGCCGATCTCAGGTACTGGAATAACCTCAACCGCGACCTGATTCGCGCAGGCCAGAAGCTGGCAATTTATGTCTCTCCCGACCAGAAAGAACGGTACGAAAAGCTGAATGCCATGACTTTTGCCCAGAAGCAGGCAAGTATCGGAAAATCCGCCGGAACAGGTACAACTGCCAATACCGCTTCCGCCCCCGCTCCGCAGATTAACGCTCTGGATTCTTCCTATGAATATTACACGGTGAGAAAAGGCGACACCATCTGGGAAATTGCCAAAAAATATCCGGGGATATCAGCAGACGAAATTTTACGGCTGAATAATCTTTCGGCACGCTCCAGGATTTCCATCGGGCAGAAGCTGAAAATCAAGGCAAAGCAAAATATTTAGCGATTCTGAAATCCCGGGGTTACAGTGATGCCCAGATTCGAGCCAGCGAATGTCCGGGAGCTTTGATGCTCAGGTCCAGGAAATAGCCAAAAGGGGTTTGTGCTGTGGTGTACCCTCCGTTCTGCAACCGTATTTCACTCAAATCAAAAATCTCCTTTGTAAATTCTGCCGATGCCTTTGACTCCGACAAATGAGCGAACGAATGCAGGATAATGTTTTTGCAGTCATTTTTTCGGGCGGTCCATTTCAGGTGGTTGACCAGCTTTTTTTCGCGGCTTTTCACGTCATACTCTTCATCGCTTTCCTCCACCTGAACAAAAGCCAGAATTGAGTCGGTAAAAGCCGCCCCCCCGGTAATCTCTTCGGCAGTGTCCAGATTCTTTTGTGCAGGAGTATAGGAAAACTCATCCACATACATTACCAGAACTTTCATTTTCTATTTTTTAAATCCCAAAAATAGGCAATTCAGCAGGAAATAAAGAATGTTAGGAGATTACGCTTGCCATGCTGTAATTATGAATTGAAAACTATGAAAGTAACCAAAACAATCAAAGCGTACCTGTCATGCCATTACGAAATTTTCTATCATTTCCCGATTTAGCGTTATAGGCTTTCCCAATTTTTTGTTGGGTTGCGAAATGGATTATTTCGATATTTCTCCGGGAATTATTTTTGGTATTCTTATACTTTTGGGACTGACGATGATATAATTTGTCTTCTTTCCGCTGTCTTCCGTCTTCAACATTTCTTTTGCAACTAAATCCTGTAAATCCCGCAAGGCTGTGTCCTTTGATGTTTTTGCAAGTTTGGCATAAACAGATGTTCTTAAAAAGCCTGTATTGTTATCGTAATTATCATACAAGTAATTGATTACAAGTCTTTGTCTGTCGTTTATGCTCTTGAATTTATGCTTATCCCAGAAGTAGGCTTTGTCTAAAATGATTTCCAAATTCTTTTCGCTTGAAAGCAAAGCTCTTTCAAAACAACCGAGAAACCACTCTAAATAAGATGTGATGTCTGTTGTTCCCTTTTGTGCTCTTTCAATAATCTCATTGTACTTTTTATGTTCTTTGAAAATTTGATTTGAAATGCTGTAAAAGCGAATTTTGTTTCCATCACTTTTTGCCAGAAACATATCCATAATGGCTCTTGCCAATCGTCCGTTGCCGTCATCAAAAGGGTGAATGGTTACAAACCAAAAATGTGCTATCATGGCTTTCAACACTAAGTCCAAGTGATTTTTATTGTTAAGCCAATCTAAGAATAATTCCATTTCATATGGAACTCTCTCTGCTTTAGGCGCTTCAAAATGTATTTTTTCTTTGCCTAATGCTCCCGAAACAACTTTCATCCCTGACGAACGATAACGGGCAACGTCAATTTTTGTATAACCACTGTATCCCGATTGAAACAGAGAGTTGTGCCAACCCAAGAGCCGTTCTTCTGAAAGTGTTTTGTCGAAATTTTGCGTTGCATCTAAAAGCACATCCACAACTCCGTCAACATTTCGTGGCGTTGTAATAAATTCTGCTCCTTCAATCCCCAGTTTTCGGGCAATGGACGAACGGACAAGTTCGGGATTTAAAAATTCACCTTCAATCCTTGATGAATCTACTACCTCCAAAATAAGAGATTCCAAAGTAGCACGTTTCATTAAATCGAAACCTAAACTTTCGATATGACCAAGCAAGCGACCTTGTAAATGTCTTGCAGAAGCTAAAATGGGCAATAACTTGTCGTTATCCCAGGTAAAATCCGTCCAATGCTCTCTTTCGTGTATGTACATAAATTTTCACCGCATATCTTGCGGTGAAAATAGTCTTTTTTCACCGCAAAGACAATTTTTTAAGTTTTATTTGGCGTTTTGCTTTAAAAATAATTTTCAACTGCAAATTTGAACTGATTTACAAATACCTGTTTGAATGCCGATATGTTATTCTGCTCATAGAACAGCAGCATTGCTTTTTTATACTCGATTGAGTCCACAGTACGAAACGAAATCGGGCAATATCGGTTAGCTATCAAAAGTGCATTTGCCATAATTCTCGCCATTCGTTTATTGCCATCAGTAAATGCTTGAATATATGAAAGTAAGACTAAAGCAAACAACACTTTTTCAAAAATTTCTTTTGAAGACGAATTTGGATTATTTTTCAGATAATTCAATATTAACTCTTGCGTTTCCATCTCTTTATTTCAGTTTATTCAGCTCATAAAGGTAATCGTTTCTTTACTAATGAATGTTTTTTTGAGCCAAATACTTTGTCTGTTTGAGCTAAATATCCGTAGGTCGTTATACGGTATTTCCTTGTTGAATTTGCCCATTTTTCGATGTACTCAATACAAGTTTTGCTCAATTGTTCCCGATAGCTATCGGGATTACTCTCGTTTTTAATACAAGGGCAAAAACATTAAAAATTTACTCTCGTTCAAATAATAGAGGTAAAATTTACCTTCGTTTGTTTATTTGCCTGATTTTCTTCTATTATCGTCTTTGCAAAGCATTTGTCAACAATCGCTTAAACTGCAACTCCGCTCCGCTTCGTAGCGGTTAAGCCTTATATGTTAGCGACTGATATTTATTTTCTTGTTTCTTATTGTCACGCTAATTAATTTATATCCATTGTCGGTTCGTAAGAATTCATAATGATTTTGTGTAAAATCATTTTTGTTCTTATGTGATACAATTATATCCATTGTCGGATATAGCCAATCTTTTGCTTCGCCACAATTATCGAAATACTTTTCAAATTCAACTCCTTCAAACATAAATGGGTTTAGTCCGTCTTGGAAAATAAAGTAATCGCAGTCGGGTTGCAAAATTTCCAACAAACCGTTTTTAAGTATTAGAAAGTTGTCCTTAATAAATTTTTCTTTTTTAGAATTTGTCCAACCATTTGTTGATGCCCATATAATATTGTCATAGGAAGCGTTTACTAATTTTTCTTCTGTAAAGTTAATGAATAAGTTATTTGTAAGCCATTGTCTAAATTCTTTTTCAAAGTCAACAAATGAATAATAAGTTCCGTCTGTTGCCAAAAATGATTTTCGTGTTGTGTCGGAACTTGGTGTTTTTGTCTTTTCAAGAGTGAAAAAATTTATTAAATTATCATAGGGAAAATTTTCTACAAGAATGTTATTCAAAGTGTCAATAAGCACTTCTTGTCCGCCTGTCCATCTAAAATGATTACAACCTGAATGATTGTCTTTATCCCAATATTCTTTTCCAGCTCCTTTAAGTCCGACTATCATTCCGTTTCTTACCCTTGTCAAACCATTGTAAATCGCAGGAACAACAATTTCTCCTTTGCCATTAAACATTCCGACTTTTTCTGTTTTTTTGTCCTTGAAGCGGATAAATCCTTCACTTTCGCAGTCTGAGCCGTTGTCAAAAATATACAAACTGTCTATACCCACAATTCTACCTGTTTTAGTTAGGTAGTAACTTTTCCATTCTCCGTTTATTTCTTCTGATACCGCAATGATATTGTCAAACTTGTTTGCACTTGAAAAACCTGTAAACTTTGGTTCAATTTTAATTGCTCCATTTTTGTTTTTATAGCCGATTAGTGTAGTGTCTTTATTCCAAAACGCGGTCCAAGTGTCACTGCTTTGTCCAAACAATGTCAAACTGAAAGTTGCCAAAAGGAATGTCAAGATGTAATGCTTCATTGTCATTTGCAGGGTTGTTCTATAATAGCCGCTAACTTCAATATTTACGCAACAAATATACAACTTTCGTAAATATAACTATATAAAATTCGCCAATCGTTTTTACAATTTAATAAACAATAGTGCATAATCTGTTGTCTATCAGTATGAAATAAAATCAGTGTCAATGAGCGCCTTATTTATTCCTGATCTGTTTTTATCAGATTTTCGGTAAAGCCAATACTGATTTATCAATATCGTGCCATTCTCCTGTAAAAGAAAAAGTTTTATTTTTGGGTGATTTCATGTTCAAGTTTTGAAATATGATTTTAATCGAAAAAGTAGTATGTTCACCTAAAAAATATAACCATAAAAAAATACTATTTTTCTACTTGCAAACCTATTTTTATTTTGCGCCAATGCTCAAAATGAAAGCTCTGTAACAATTTTACTGAACGACGGCTGGCAATTTACTCAAAAAGACCAAAATAAGTGGTATGAGGCA
>CAZVAD010000097.1:0-10805 GCA_964624645.1 uncultured Mariniphaga sp. | reverse complement strand
GAGTGGATTTTTAACTTTTTTCATGGCAGCCCGGTTATTTATTGATGCTCATAAAAATACCAACTTTTTTTTCATAAACCAAGCCAAGTGGAGTAATATTTTTATGATGAAGAAAAATCGCAGACCGCAATACTTATAAAATCTTTTCAGATAAAATTTCCTTTGAAAAAAGAGATTAGTTTTTCTACTCTTTTTTGTGTACCAACAGTTAATCTTGTGTCTTGTGTCTATAAATCTCTTACCTCTTTTAAAAAGGATTCATTCCGGGATTCTGAAACATTCCGTCCTGTGGCTGACCGGTGTTAAACTGCTGTTCGCGTTCCTGCTGAGCCTTTTTCTCGGCTTCCTTTCGCAACTGCTCTTCCAGCTCCCTGTCGCGGATATTTTTAATGAAAGTCAAATCCTTTTCCAAATCCCATTTGAGGTTATTATCCCAGTTTGAGCGCACTTTGATAACCTCGTTGATGTAAGCAACCCTTTCAGGCTGAGTTTGATCCTGATAACTCCCGGAATCCCATTTCCCGTTTCCGTTGTCATCAAAAACCAGCTTCATGCGGTATTTTTCGGGAGCAAGGTATTGGAAAACCACTGTTTCATCGCTTTGAATGCTTTTTTCCTGAACCAGCCCCTCTTTGTCGGAGTTTTCAAGCAGCTGAATCAAAAGTTTTCCTTTCACACCGGTCAATGCCAGATTAATTGTGCCGTAAAAATCCTCACTCCGGGTTTTAAAAGTTGATTTCAACGCTTTACTGGTTATCCCGTAAATATTTTCACATGCCGCAGAATCCACTTCGAGCGTGTAGCTCGTCTCACTTTCCCATTTGTAGGAAATCCTGTAGGTTCTCCATTGCGATGTGTCTTTTTCAAATTGAACGGGAAGCGGTTGTTTGAGCGTATCTTCCGCCAGATAGAGAACAAAGGCAGTGGTGTCGAGCGCTTTCACCGGATACGGCGAGGTCAGCAGAATTTCACTGTTCAGGTCAAAAGCGGAAGTGCTCACATTGGTAGTCCAATTGAACTGCTCAACCTGAGGCGGTGCATCCTCGTCTTTCTCACTGCGCGATCTTCTTGTTCTTCTGGAGTCCTCCTGTTTTTCGGCAAACTGCATTTCAACGGTGTCTTTCTGAACAAAAAGCTGTTCCAATGTGTCCAACTGAAAATAGGAAAGCTCCATACGGATATTTTCCTTTGCAGCCAGCGTGGTGTCTGCAATCCACAAGGTGAGGGAATCGTATTTCACGTTGGGCTCCAGTACAAACCAATCGGGGACAACCGTGTCAATCAGCTGAATATTAAACGTATCAGCTACCGGTTCGTTAAACACAAAAGTGCATTGATAGCGCGAATTCCTTTTGGTGGTTTTCACATACTGTTCAAAGATTTTCTCGGTAAACTGCCTCAGGAAAACAGGTTCGGGCAAAAACTGAACATGCCCTTCAATCAGCAGCGAATCAACACCCGAAGCCATCGTATCGGGGGATGCCACAAAAAATGCCGACGGGACAAGCATCGAATCATGAAACGCAATTTCTTCCAGACCTTCGTCATATTTCAGGTTGGTATTTTCATCATTCAAGGAAAAAATATGATAGCTCCCCTCAGCCAAATTATCAAAATAAAACAGCCCTTCCTTGTCAGTCCGGGCGATATAGTCCGGGCGAAGCGTATATACTGCTGAATCGTGCAGGTTTTTATGCAACAACACCAGGGCATTTTCCACCGGTTCCAGATTGAAGCCGTTGATTACCTTCCCTGCCACTCTGAGCGTATCCAGCCAGTCGCAGGTACTGAAAACAAACCTCAGATTATCATAAGCATTCCGCTCGTTATTGTCAACAATGGAGTTTTTAAAATCCAAAGAATAGGTTACGCTGTCCTGCAAATCTTCATTGAAGCGGATAATCAGCGTTTTTGACTTGGTGAGAATGGTTGTCCGCTTTTCCAGCGGTGGAGAAACGACAAGTATTTCAGAAATCTGGTCAGGAACGATAAATTCATCAAAAGTGAGACGGACTTCGTTTCCTTTATAGTTGAGCGCCTTGTATTTCGGATGTGTTCCCACCAGCACCGGAGGGATGGTATCCTTCGGGCCGCCGGTGGGCATTCCCTGATTGGCGCAGGATGAAATAATTACAATCCATGCAAATCCGGCAACAATAAAATATGGTATTTTATCAACTATTTTCATTCTTCCTAAAAAAGACCCACAAACATACAAATTCCTGTAAAAAAAGTGTCTGCCCGTTAAATAAAGGGAAAGGAAATTTCCATACGTTTACATTTTCCGAATAAATTCACTTAAATTGCGTGATTTTCTAAAAAAACTCAATGGCAAAAAAGAATAAAAAGGAACGCCGGAAGCTGAAAAAATCCGTTACGTTCAACAAAAAGAAACTTAAAAACATTATCCTTTCAACCCTTTATGAAGAACCCGGAAAAGTTGTAAACTACAAGCAGGTTTCCTCATGGCTGGGCATTAAGGATGAAGAAAGCCGCCGCCTCATCCACATTTCCCTGGAAGAGATGAAAGAGGACGGCTACCTTGAGCAGATCTCCCGGGGAAAATACCGGTTAAAAGCGAAAACCGGAAATGTTTGTGGCCTTGTAGAGCTGCAATCCCAGGGATTTGCCTATATCATCAGCGATGAGGTGGAGCCTCCGGTCAGGGTGTCATCACGCAACCTGAACCATGCGATGGACGGCGACAAGGTGCGCGTCCATCTGTTTGCACAACGCAACAGGCACTATCTGGAAGGCGAAGTAACAGAAATTCTCGAACGGGCAAAATCAACATTTGTCGGAACCATTGAAATGTCGCGTAACTTTGCATTTCTGGTTCCTTCCGGGAAAGTGGGATTTGATATCTTCATTGCCAGGGAAAACCTGAATGGCGCCAAAAACGGGCAGAAAGCCATCGCCCAGATTGCCGAATGGCCGCCCAAAGCACGCAGTCCTATCGGAAAAATCATTGAAGTGCTGGGAGATGCCGGCGACAACAACGCTGAAATGCACGCCATTTTGGCTGAGTTTGAACTGCCGCACAAGTTCCCGGAAAAAGTGGACAAAGCCGCTGAGAAAATTCCGTTTGAAATTCCTGCCGAAGAATACAGCAAACGCCGCGATTTCCGCAATGTATCCACATTTACCATCGACCCCGCCGATGCCAAAGATTTTGACGATGCACTTTCAGTGCGGAAACTTGACAACAACAACTGGGAAATCGGTATTCACATTGCCGACGTAACTCATTATGTTACACCAAATTCACTGATTGAAGTCGAAGCGCGGGAACGTGCAACATCGGTATATCTTGTGGACCGCGTGGTGCCCATGCTCCCGGAAAGATTATCAAACGGCGTTTGTTCGTTGCGCCCGGGCGAGGATAAATTGTGCTTTTCGGCTGTTTTTGAATTATCCCCCGAAGCCGGAGTGGTCAACCAATGGTTTGGCAAAACCGTAATTCATTCTGATTTCCGGTTCTCTTATGAAGAAGCGCAGGAAATAATTGAAAACGGCAAAGGTCAATTCTCTGTGGAACTACTGAAATTAAACGAGTTGGCTGAAAAACTACGCTCACTGAGGTTCAAAAGCGGTTCCATTGCATTTGAACGGGTTGAAGTGAAGTTTCAATTGGATGACACCGGAAAACCACTTTCCGTTTATTTTCAGGAAATTAAAGAATCCAATCATCTCATTGAAGAGTTTATGCTGCTCACAAATAAACAAGTGGCTGAATTTATCGGGAAAACCAAAGGACGGAAAAGGCCGAAAACCTTTGTTTACCGGATTCACGATAAGCCCGACCCCGATAAGCTGGAGGTATTCAATACATTTATAAATAAATTCGGATACGGCATTCAGCTTCAAAGCCCAAAAGCCATTGCCGGCTCCATGAACCGTTTGCTTAACCACGTGAAAGGCAGGGCAGAGCAAAACATGGTGGAGACCCTGGCGATCCGCACAATGGCCAAAGCGGAATATTCCACACGGAATATCGGGCACTACGGACTGGCATTTGATTTTTACTCGCATTTCACATCGCCCATCCGCCGCTACCCGGACATGCTGGCGCACCGGTTATTTGAAAGGTACTTAGAGGGTGGACGCTCGGCAAATGAACAGAATATCGAAGAGCTGTGCCGCCACGCTTCCGACATGGAAACCCGCGCTTTTAATGCCGAACGGGCATCCATAAAATACAAGCAGGTGGAATTTATGCAGGACCAGATAGGAAAGGTGTATCCGGGAGTTATTTCCGGAATCACCGACTGGGGCATTTATGTGGAACTGGAAAACAAAATTGAGGGGATGATTCCTATCCGCGAGCTGGACGATGACTTTTACATTTTCGATGAGAAAAATTTTGCGCTCATTGGCCGGCACAATCAAAAGAGATACCAGTTGGGAGACAACATAACTGTGGAAATATGGCGTACCAATCTGGAAAAGAAACAACTCGATTTCAGGCTGGCAGATGTTTCTGCAAATGAAACAGCATAGCAAATTTCAATAATTTACTTTCAGGGAATTGCGGCAGGATTTTCGGATAAAAACTCCTGCCGTTTTTGCAAACTTGTCTGTAACCTGCCGGTTATTAATCGTCTATGCGGATAAAATCTCCATTCATAGTGAATTCCAAATCCAATCCATTGTTCAGCCCAACTTGCTGATTCCTGTCTTCAAGTTCCCAGTCGGTAATGAAATTATCAGGAAAATTTGAATTAACATAAGCCCTTAACTTTTCGGGAATTACACTATCTGGCAATTTGGAATCGCTGTCAATATCTATGATTTCTTTTTTACGGTTAAATTCCAATGAAATGTTTCCGGCCAACACGATATCATAAGTTTTAATCAATCCGTCTTTATCTTTAACCGCCTGAAGAATTTTATTGCCGGGAAAATGAGTTGCAACATAAGTGCTGATTTCAGATGGCACATCTGTTAATACATTAAGAATTATTTCCCGGTCACAACCTGATAACGGAGCAGTCATTGCAACTGCCAGAACTCCAATAAAAAGTGATTTTAATTTTTTCATTTTTCTGTTGTTTAATTTGTTTTTAACATTGTTCTCTGTTTCATAATCGCCAATAGAACGTTTTAACGATTATCTTTGTTTTTCTTAGTATGCCTGTTTTGACTAAAAAATCAAAGCGAAGAACCGATAAAATAAATATCTATATTTGTTTGATTTATTTTACGAAAAAAGGGAATTAATATGCAAACTAACATGGAAGCCCGGTCAAAAAAGAATATAGCGCGTGAGAATATTCTGAGAACCGCACGTGAAATTTTCAGTAAATACGGTTATAAAAAAACAACACTGGACGATATTGCCGGCGCCGTACGAAAAGGGAAAAGCTCTTTATACTATTATTTTGACAGCAAAGAGGATTTGTTTCAGGCTGTAATCACAAAGGAGGCTGACATTTTAGCCCGCGAGCTGGATATTGTCATCAACCGGAACACCGACCCGGTGGACAAACTACGCGACTATATCCTGACCAAACTCACCACCTTCCGCAGCCTGGCCAATTTTTATCATGCCATTGAAAGTGATGTTACTGCCGTGGAATTTATTGAAGAGGTAAAAAAACGCTACGATCAGGATGAAATACGGATGATTAAACGGATTCTGATTGAAGGTGTCCGCAAAAATGAATTTGAAATTTATGATTTCAATCTGGCTGCCATCGGGATAACCACCGCCATTAAAGGCCTTGAAATGCCGCTTTCGGCAGGGCAATACGGCAGGGTGAATCTGGAACAGAGCGTGGACATCATTCTGAAAATAATTTGTTACGGAATAATAAAAAAATGATTTTTTATTTTCCTTTTCAAAAAATTATTTGTTCTTTTGGTTCGTTTTAGTAAAAAAATGATGAAAAATAGAAATACAATATGGCTTCCGTGGTGGGGTCTTCTTGCTTAAAGCGGGGAGTTAACAGCCATATTGGTATTTTTAACAAGATATTTCAACATGAGCCTGCTCCTCAAAAGAGCAGGTTTTTTTGTGCAGCAAAGTTCATATTTTATAAATTCTGACGATCAGAAAAAAATTAAGAAATACTTTTAAAAACAAAAAAGAAGAAAAAACTGTTATACGAGAAATTGAAACAGAAATGAGAAAAATACAAAATACAAACTGGTGGTGGTTCAGCAACTTTTTACAATTCCGTGAAAAGGCGTAATGCCATTGCCAAAAAAAGAAAACGGCTTATCGATTCACGGTAAGCCGTTTTTTTATGCAAAAATTTACAAATTAAGAATATGCAAAAATTAAAATTTAATTCTGTTGTAAGAAAAATCCTGGCCGACACGGTAACGCCTGTCAGTATTTACCTGCGTTTGAGAACACTCTACCCCAAAGCCATTTTGCTTGAAAGCTCCGATTATCACGGGCAGGAAAACGCATGGTCATTTGTCTGTTTCAGTCCGGTGGCTTGTTTCACCGTGGACAAAGGAGAAGTGACCAGGGAACTTCCGGGAAAACCGACTGAAAGATTCCCACTGTCTGAAAAAAGAAAACTGCACCATGAACTGGATGCGTTTTTCAAGATATTTGATGTTTCAGCGAATAATTTTCCGCTGCCGGCCAATGGGCTTTTTGGCTACATCAGCTACGATGCAGTCCAATATTTTACGAAAATTCAGATTTCAGACAGACGAGAAGAATACCGGATTCCCGAAGTGAAATATTGTTTTTATAAATATGTTGTGGCGATTGACCATCATAAAAATCAGATATACATTACTGAAAACCTGTCTGCCGGCGAAGCTTCACAGATGGACCACATTCATCACCTGCTGGTCCATCTCAATTTTTCAACCGGAAAATTTAAAGCGCTGAATGGAGAATTATCAAATATTTCCGACCGGGAATACATGGAAATGGTAGCCAAAGGGATTGCGCATTGCCGGCACAGCGACATTTCACAAATCGTGCTGAGCCGCCAGTTTTCCCAACAGTTTGAAGGCGATGATTTCAATGTTTACAGAGCGTTGCGCTCCATAAATCCGTCGCCTTATCTGTTTTATTTCGACTACGGCGATTACCGGATTTTTGGTTCAAGCCCCGAAGCCGAATTGCGGATCAAAAACAATAAGGCAGCCATTCATCCGATTGCCGGCACCTTCAGGCGAACCGGAAATGACGAGCAGGACCGTGAGCTTGCTGAAAAAATCAGCAACGACCCGAAAGAGAATGCGGAGCATATCATGCTGGTTGACCTGGCTTGTGAAGAGTTGGGCAGAAATGCCGGCAATGTGTCGGTGGAATCCTTCCGCGAAGTGCAGTTCTATTCACATGTCATTCACCTTGTTTCCCGCGTTTCGGGCGAAATAACCGATGAAACAAATCTTATAGAGGTGCTGGGCGACACATTTCCAGCCGGCACGCTTTCGGGCGCTCCCAAAAAGAAAGCGATGGAACTCATCGACAAGTATGAAAATCAGAACCGTGGATTTTATGGCGGTTGCATCGGATATCTGGGCTTTGACAGAGCAGTTAACCATGCAATCATCATTCGCTCTTTTCTGAGTAAAAACAACCGGCTGTTCTATCAGGCAGGCGCCGGCATTGTTGCTGAATCCAATGAACAAAGTGAGCTTCAGGAAGTGAACAACAAACTGGCTGCACTGAAGTCAGCCATTGAAATGGCAGGGAAAATTGGCCTGCCGGATTAAGGAATCCTATAAGTAAATGAAACATAACACGATATAGAAATGAAAGAATTATTGCAATACCTGTTTGACGGAAATACGCTTTCCAGGGAAGAAGCAAAGCAAAGCCTGATTGAAGTGGGCTTAGGCAGGCACAGCGATATTGAATTTGCATCGTTTTTAACCGTTTTTAAAATGCGTCCGGTGACATC
Source organism: uncultured Mariniphaga sp. (assembly GCA_964624645.1). Lineage (GTDB taxonomy): Bacteria > Bacteroidota > Bacteroidia > Bacteroidales > Prolixibacteraceae > Mariniphaga. The sequence goes on along the minus strand of CAZVAD010000097.1, from coordinate 2,928 downwards.
TGCCGAGCTTGCCGGTTTTCGTGACGCCATGACCGAGCTGTGCCTGGTTACCGACCTTTCGGGCTATGATGCCATTGATGTGGTGGGCACGGGCGGCGACGGGAAGAACACATTCAATATTTCCACGCTGGCGTGTTTCATCATTGCCGGCGCCGGAGTGCATGTAGCAAAGCACGGGAATTATGCGGTCTCATCGGCCAGCGGATCTTCCAATCTGCTGGAACTCATGGGTTATAAATTCTGCAACGACCCTGCAAAATTGAAAAACGACTTGGACAAAGGCAATTTCTGTTTTATGCACGCTCCGCTGTTTCATCCGGCAATGAAATACATTGCGCCCGTTAGAAAAGCGTTGCAGGTACAAACCTTTTTCAATATTCTCGGCCCGATGACCAATCCTTCTTTTCCAAAATATCAGGTGTTGGGTGTGAATAATGAGGAAAATTTCAACCATTACAAAAATGTGTATGAAACGCTGAATGTGAGCTACACCGTAATTAACAGCAAAGACGGCTACGATGAAGTTTCGCTGACTGCGCCAACACGGTTTGCCCGAAACGAAGAAGAGGGCTATTTTTCGGCAAAAGATTTCGGGTTTAAAAGAATCCAGCCCGAAACCATTTACGGAGGGGGTTCAATTCAGGAATCTGCGCAGATTTTTATGGATATTCTGAAGGGAAACGGTTCCTCCGAGCAAAATAATGTGGTGGTGGCAAATGCAGCAATCGGGCTGAATCTGGTCTATCCTGAAAAAAGTATGCTGGATTGTGTGGAAATGGCCGGTGAATCGCTGAAAAGCGGGAAAGCGCTGCAAAAACTGAATGCTGTAATTCAATAAGGAAATAAAATGAACATTCTTGAGAAAATTGTTGAGCATAAAAAGCGGGAAGTAGCCCGCAGCAAAGAAACCATGCCGAAAACATGGCTTCAAAAATATCCGGACTATACGCGGGAATGCAACTCCCTGAAAGCAGCCCTGCTCAGGCCGGGTTCTTCGGGAGTTATCGCCGAGTTTAAACAAAAATCCCCTTCAAAAGGAGAAATCAATCCGGCTGCAAAAGTGGAGGACGTAACCCGTGGCTATGTAAAAGCCGGTGCTGCTGGTTTGTCGGTGCTGACGGATTATCCGTTTTTTGGCGGCTCGCTGGAAAATCTCTCCCGGGCGCGAAAGACAAATCCGGAAGCGCCCATCCTGCGAAAGGATTTTATCATTGATACCTACCAGATTATTGAAGCGAAGGCATTTGGCGCCGATGTTATTCTGCTCATTGCAGCCTGTCTCGGAAAAGATCAGGCGGAAATCCTGGCAAAAAAGGCCAGAAGTCTTGGAATGGAAGTGCTCATGGAGGTGCACGATGCTGAGGAATTAAAAATAATAAACGATTTTGTGGATTTTGTCGGCGTGAATAACCGTAACCTTCAAACCTTTGAAGTGAACACGGATACTTCTGTGAAACTTGCCGGAATTATTCCCGGAAAGTTTGTAAAAATCTCAGAAAGCGGCCTTGCCGGCGCTGAAACCATACATTTTTTGAAACAATCCGGCTACAAAGGATTCCTGATCGGGGAAACTTTTATGAAAACCGAAAATCCGGGAAAAGCGTGTAAAAAGCTGATTTCGGCATTATGAAACAGGACATCAAAGTGAAAGTGTGCGGCATGAAATTCACTGAAAACCGCAAGGCAGTTGAAAGTTTGCCGGTAGATTTTCTCGGATATATTTTTTATCCAGTTTCTGGACGATTTGCCGGGAATGCTGATGCCAGACTTTTCCGGTCATCAAAAACAAAAGTTGCGGTTTTTGTGGATGAAACCATCCCCGGAGTTTTAGAAACGGCAACGAATCACGGATTCCGCTTTGTGCAACTGCACGGAACAGAATCTCCCGAAACCTGCCGGGCATTAAAGGAACATGGATTAATAGTTATCAAAGCGTTTAATGTGGATGAAAACTTTCAATTCTCATCATTGAGTGAATACGAAAATTCATCCGATTACTTTCTTTTTGACACAAAAACCGGTTTTCCCGGAGGTTCTGGAAAAAAATTCAACTGGAAAGTCCTTGAAAAATATAAAGGCCGCACCCCTTTTTTTCTGAGCGGCGGCATTCAGCCTGATGATGCAGAAAAAATTCTGCAATTTTCCCATCCACAGCTTTTTGGAATTGACCTGAACAGCGGTTTTGAAAACGAACCGGGATTGAAAAATATTGAAAAACTCAGAAATTTTATTCAAAATATCAAAGCCGGATAAATCCGGCATTAAAAAAACAAAAACAACGGTATCATATGAATTACGAAGTAAGTAAAAACGGATATTACGGTGAATTTGGGGGAGCATGGATTCCCGAAATGATGTTCCCGAACATTGACGAGCTAAAACACCGCTATCTTGAAATTATTGAATCGGAAGATTTTGGAAAAGAGTATGCACAATTGCTGAAAGACTATGTGGGAAGGCCTTCCCCGCTCTATTTCGCCGCCCGGCTATCGGAACATTACGGCACTGAAATTTTTCTGAAGCGCGAAGACCTGAACCACACCGGTTCGCATAAACTGAACAACACGGTCGGGCAGATTCTGCTAGCACGAAAATTAGGCAAAACACGCATCATTGCCGAAACTGGCGCAGGTCAGCACGGAGTGGCAACAGCAACGGTTTGCGCCCTTAAAGGAATGCAATGCGTGGTTTATATGGGAGCGCTTGATGTGCAACGTCAGGCGCCCAACGTCAAAAAAATGAAAATGCTTGGTGCAACGGTAATCCCCGCAACCAGCGGAAACCAGACGCTGAAAGATGCAACCAACGAAGCCATGCGCGACTGGATCAGCAATCCGGAGGATACGCACTACATCATCGGTTCGGTTGTGGGGCCCCATCCCTATCCCGACATGGTTGCACGGTTTCAGTCCGTAATCAGCCACGAAA
>CAZVAD010000096.1:3562-10891 GCA_964624645.1 uncultured Mariniphaga sp. | reverse complement strand
TTTATGAGCATCAATAAATAACCGGGCTGCCATGAAAAAAGTTAAAAATCCACTCATTTTCATTGTTCAGGATGGTACTGTGTATAAAAGCATGATTGCAGGCTATCTTCAGCAAAAGAAACTCAAAAACACAATGACGTTCAATACTCCGGAAGAGTGCCTGAAAGCGCTGCACCATAAACCGGATATCATTGTTTCAGACTGTCTTTTTGATGAAATATCGGGAGCAGAGCTGATGCACAAAGTTAAAACAGAACATCCGGATGTTGATTTTATTTTTCTGAGCGGGCAAAATGATGTGGAGGCCGCAGTCAATGCCATGAAAAAGGGCGCTGCGGATTATATTTTGAAAAATGAAAAAGCGCCTGAAAATTTATTCCGCTCCATAACTTATCTCATTTCAGTCACAAGATCACAAAAAGTCAAAAGAGGATTTCAGATTGGCGTAATCGGATTTTTCATTCTGCTTTTTTTAACGATTGCAATCATCATTTTAATGACCATTTTCTTAGAGGATTTTAAATTTTCCTGAAGCTGAAAGCGCCTGTTCACTTGCTGTCTTTTCGGAAGTGTTGCCCGTTTAAACTTTCGTGTATTCTCTTTATTTATTACTTTTCGCCCTTCAAATTTAAAAATGGAAGGCGATGGGTTTTATTTCGGTAGTTAAGAAATACAATACAACATTTTGGGCAGCCAATGTGATTGAATTGTTTGAGCGCTGGGCGTGGTACGGGTTTTATATGGCGTTTGCGCTCTATCTGGTGAATTCCAAAGACACCGGCGCAATAGGGCTTACTCAGGCTCAAAAGGGAATTATCATGGGAACAGGCTCCATGCTGCTCTATTTTCTACCGGTGATTACCGGTGCAATTGCCGACAAAGTGGGCTACAAGCGTATTCTTTTCCTTTCATTCACCGTTTATATTTCCGGCTTTTACATGATCGGCAGCTTCACCACCTTCGGATGGATGTTTTTTGCCTTTATATGGACCTGTATCGGAGGCGCACTGTTCAAACCGATCATTTCCGCAATGATAGCGCGGAATACCACGGAAGAGACCTCATCCATCGGATTTGGAATTTTCTACATGATGATAAATATTGGCGGATTCATCGGCCCTTTCATTGCCGGAGTGCTCATGCAGAAATCCTGGGATTTTGTGTTTTATATGTCCATGGCGGCAATGGGTATCAACTATTTCATTACCGCTTTTTTCTTTCGCGAGCCGGTTGTGAATCGGGATGGCGGCTCCCTGTGGGATAGTATTGCTCAGGCATTTGTGAATATCTGGATTACCCTTCAGAACTGGAAATATGTTCTGTTCCTGATTGTTATGATTCTGTTCTGGACTGCTTTTAATCAGCTCTATTACTCTTTTCCGGTTTTTGTTGACCAGTGGATTGACACATCGCCGCTGTATCAGGGAATTCATTCGGTGTGGCCCTGGCTGGCAGAGGCCATCGGAACCGCCGAAGGAACAGTTACCGCAGTTACGCTCAGCAGTATGGACGCCTTTTTTATTATCATTTTTCAGCTTTTTGTTTCAGCCTTTGTCATGCGCTTTCGTCCGCTGGCTGCCATGATGGGCGGAATTCTTGTTGTTGCCGGCGGTTTGGGACTGATGTTTTCCAGTCACAATATCTGGCTGATTTTATTGGGTATTCTGATTTTTGCCCTTGGCGAAATGGGTAGCTCGCCAAAATTCACCGAATATGTGGGACGCATTGCGCCCGAGGATAAAAAAGCGCTTTATATGGGCACGTCCTTCCTGCCGATTGCTGCCGGCCATCAGCTGGCAGGATGGCTTTCGGGCGGCGTTTATGAACGCATTGCCGATAATATTTTTCTGCTGAAACAGGAAGTTGCCAGAAGGGGCATTGTTTTGCCTGAAATTTCTGCTGAAGTTTCCAAAAATGATTATATGGCGCTGGCTGCCGAAAAAATGGGCATGAACACAAGAGAACTCACCGATTTTCTGTGGGCAAGTTACAACCCTTCCAGAATCTGGATGATCTATTCCGGAGTGGCTGTTTCGGCAGTTGTTCTGTTGTGGTTGTATAACCGTTTTATTCTGGAAGAATAAGCTTGTAGCGCCAGGGCATACTCACCCAGGGTTCGCCGGCATAGTCAATGCCCACACGGGGGAGAACCATATAATTTACCGGTGTTTTGGAGTCTTCTATCCAGATTCTTGAGGATTCTTCCAGGTTTTCCCCGTAGAATGATTGGTCAATGCGGAGAATTTTGCCAACCCGGCCAGGGCCGTCCACTCCTTCCAGTCCGCGAATCAGCACTGCTGATGCATCGCCGGCTTTCCCGGTAACAATGTTCAGCATCCAGTGTATCCCGTAGATCAGGTAAACATAAACGAGCCCGCCTTCACGAAACATCACTTCGGTGCGGGGAGTTTTTCCTTTGCTGGCATGGCAGGCAAGGTCGCCGTCTCCGCTGTAGGCTTCCACATCGGTAATGAGAAAACGGTTGATTTCCCCGTTGCCGGAATTGCGCACAAGAATTTTTCCCGGCAACCCGGAAGCAACTTCCAACACATTGCGCTGAAAGAAATCAGCAGGCAAACGGAGGGTCATTGCACCTGCTCTTTTTCCGGGCGGATGTTCCTTTTCCTCCGGATTGAAAACCCATAGCCCAATGCTGCAAGCACAAGCAGCAGCGAACTTGCCAGAGAAACTTTATTTCCTGCATAATAGGATTTTGGTTCAAACCGGAACTCGATGGTGTGTTTGCCTTCGGGAATAATCAATGCACGCAGCACATAATTCACCCGGAAGTGAGGAACCGGCTCGCCGTCAATGTATGCATTCCAGCCCTTGTCATAATAAATATCTGAAAAAACGGTAAACTGCTTTGTTGATGCTGAAAAATCGTATGTCAGGGAATTGGGCTGATAACTGGTCAGCTCAATTTTTCCGTCTTCATCTTTGGCAAGTGTAAGTCCTTGTACCTGACTGATAAATTGCTGATTGACAATGGCGGTTTCCGTCGGATTGAAGTTCTTCATGGCTTCAATTTCATCGTCGGCAGTGCCCACCATTTTAAAATCTGAAACAAACCATGCATTTCCCAGCGGATGCGGATTTTGAAGGGGAGCATTGTTTAAATCAAGGATAATGTATTTTGTGTTCAGCATGTTAATCACTGGAAGTTCCGCAAATATCGAATCCATGGAATTCAGGGAACTGCTTGCCTGCAAACCGGTAACCATCTGTTGCATTTCAGGTTGCAGGTGGTGCTCAATGAGTTCCTGATAGCGGCGGAGCTTGGCCGCATGATATCCGCCGACATTTTTGTGATGATAGGAAGTCCGTGCATCCTGAAAAGGATTTTGGAGCGGAAGGACTCTGTAATACAGGGTATTGTCGGCAAATATTGCCTGGTCGGCGGGGGTAACCGGAAATGGATTTTCAGTTTGCTTTTTGGAAACAAAATGGTTATTGTTCAGGTATCTTTTATCCACTGTCCACAAATCGGCCAGAATCAGCACGGCAAGCAGAGCAATCAGCGGGGTGGTTTTCAGTTTCTTGATTTGCCACAGATACAATGCGGCAGCGGCTATTGCAATGAAAAGAAAAGAGCGGAAGGCATCGGTGCGGAGCATGTTTTTCCGGTCGGCAAGAACGCTGTCAATCAGCCAGTCGGGGAAACGCATGGCATCATAGGCATTGCTGAAATCTCCTGAAATTCCGGGAATCACAGCGAAGAGCAGTGAAAGCCCGCCGGTTATGATAAAAGCCCATTTAAAGCCTGAGAGCCAGGTGCTTTTGTCCACTTTTCCGGCCAGAATATCGTTCAGTGCGATGATGCCGAGCAGGGGCATGGTGAATTCGGCAATCACCAGCGTCATGCTGGGCGCTCTGAATTTATTGTAAAACGGCAGGTAATCCAGAAGAAAACTTGTGAGCCACATGATGTTCCCACCCCACGAAAGCACGATGGAGACTACTGTTGCTGAAACTAACCACCATTTTATTCTTCCTTTCACCACAAACATTCCGAGTATAAAAAGAAAAACCACAATGGCGCCTACGTAAACCGGCCCGGAGGTTCCGGGCTGATCGCCGTGATACATACTCACTGCCTGAATGGTTTGCCGCGGGTTTTGAACCCCGTGTTGCTGCAATGCCTTAAAACTTTCGGAGCTGGTGCCCGGATGAATCTGTGAACCGCCGCCCTTGTAGTTGGGAATCAGCAGGGTGAGGGTTTCATCAATTCCGTAACTCCACTGCACCACATAATCCTTATCCAGACCACTGGTTCTGTTTTCACTGTCTGATGTAAGCTCAGATGCTCCACGGATGGTATCTTTTGAATATTCCCAGGTGGTATAAAGTCTGGAAAAATTCATTCCCACAGCCAATACAGCTCCTGCCAGCAGGAATAGCAAAGCTTTAAAAAAAGCGGGCAGTTTTTTCTCACGCAGGGCAAAAATAAGTTCTACAACTCCCAGAATTGCAATGATTAAAAATCCGTAGTAAGTGATTTGCAGATGCCCCGACAGCAATTCCAGGGAAAAAGCGGCTGCAAACAGCAGCGCCCCGCCCACCGGTTTCCCCCTGAATGCCAGCAGCACTCCCGCAATGGTTGGCGCCAGCCAGGCAATGGCATTGGCTTTGGTTATGTGTCCGGCGCCAATGATGATCAGAAAATAGGAGGAAAATGCAAAAGCCATCGCACCTGCCACACGGAGCCACCTGTTGATTTTCAGACTGGAAAGCAGGATGTAAAATCCCAGAAGATAGAGCATGATAACGGAAGCTGTGGAGAAATTTTTTCGCATGAAAACAGTCAGGTACCTTCCCACATTTCCGGGATAATTCACACTGATCAGATAACCCGGCATTCCGCCAAACATGCTGTTGGTCCAGATTGCCTCTTTCCCCGTTTCTTCCCGGTAATCAACAAGTTCCTTAGACATGCCCCGGTAGTGCTCAATATCGTCCATGCGAAGGGCTTTGCCCTCCAGCAGGGGAAACATGTAGGCATAAGCCAGGATAATAAAAAGCAGGATAATTCCCAGATTGATGAAAATATTACGGAAGGCGGTTATCTTTGCCATAGTACAAATTTTTCTTACTTTTTTATATCGAACAAAAATAGGGATTAAAAAAAACATGACCGAATAAATGGGGATAATCATTAAGCAAAGCATAAAAGGGAACATCTGGTCCTATCTGGGGGTGATTGTTGGGTTTGTAACAACTGCCTATCTCTTTCCCAACTATTTAACTACCGACACCATCGGCCTGTTTGGACTGCTGCTTTCCTGGTCACTGATTTTCACCCAATTCTCTTCGCTCGGATTCCCGGGGGTTACCTCCAGGCTTTTTCCATACTTTCGGAATCCGGATAAAAACCACAACGGATATTTCTTTATCACCTTGATGGTTACGCTTGCCGGTTTTCTGGTGTTTTACCTCTTTTTTGTTTTTTTTAGTCCTGTTCTTGTGGAGAGCAATCTGGAAAAATCGGAAATGTTTTCCGAATATGTGTATTTGCTTGTTCCGCTCACTTTTTTCACGCTGTTTTTTGTTCAGCTTGACACCATAAATAAATTGCTTTACGATGCGGTTTTCGGAACTTTTCTTCAGGAATTTCTTCAGCGGATTCTGATTTTTGCGGTAACAATCCTTTTTGTGGTCGGAATATTCAGCCTTCATCAGCTCATCATTGCCTATTCTGCTGCTGTTTGTGCCAAAGGATTGGTTCTGTTTGTTTACCTGCTGCGCAAAGGTGAAGTGTCTTTTAGGCGTCAGCCGGGATTTATCAGCCCGCAACTGCGAAAAGAGATGATCAGCGTTGCCGCTTTCAGTATTTTAACCGGACTTGGCGGAAGCATCGTTTTTAATATCGATAAGATTTTGATCAATCAGATTCTCGGACTGAGCGATACGGGAGTTTACACCATTGCATTCTTTTTCAGTACGCTGATAATCATCCCGTCAAGACCATTGCTGCGCATTGCGGGGACTTTGATTGCTGATGCCTTCCGGCGTGATGATTTGGCTTATATTGATGACATATACCGGCGCAGTTGTATCAATCAGTTCATCATCGGTGCATTTCTTTTTGGCGGTATCTGGATAAATATAGATAACATATTAATCATTCTGGGGCCTGCGTACGACGGAGCGAAATGGGTGATTTTCTTCATTGCCGTGGGGTATCTGATTGATATGGCTACCGGCACCAATGCGCATATTATCGCCTTTTCGAAGCATTACCGGGTGGCGCTCTATTTTTTGATTATTCTCATCGCATTAGTTGTTGCCTCCATTCTGCTTCTGGTTCCGGTCTGGGGAATTAAAGGGGCAGCCGTTGCCGTGGCCATCTCATTTGCAGTCAACAATTTCATGCGGTTTTATTTCCTGAAAAGGAAATACAACATGCAGCCTTTTACATATAAAATTCTGATTGCAGCCCTGGTTTTTGTGTTTTCGGTAGCTGTAACCCAATTTGTGCCTGTATTTTCACTCATTCCCGACATCATTGTGCGGAGCGCTGTCTTTACGCTGCTATTCGGAATTTTAACCCTTGTGCTGAACACCTCGGAAGATATCACCGGGTTGTTCAACCAGTTGCTGAAAATGCTGCTTAAACGCTAACTCCGTTCAGCATAAACCGCATAATAACGCGGAGTGATTTTCCGAAGAAATGGCCGGAATCCGATTTTACTGCCGGGTGATTTCCATTTTTCCGAATGGATGATTTTCCATCCGCTTTTTTCCAGAAGCCAGTCAAACTGCCAGTCTTCAAATTCATGGTAGTGATTGTCCCACGGGTCGTTCAGGTTCCGGTAGGCAGGGCTGAACCACAGCCGCAGGGGAATTGTGACAATCAGTTTTTTCCCGGGGAGCTGTTGTAGCAACGGAAACGGTGAAACAAGGTGCTCAAGAATTTCAAAAGCGGTAACCAGCTCAACATCAAAATCTTTGACGATTTCAGGTTTCAGATCCAAATCCGTCATTCCTGTATTGAAAACCTGCAAATCTGTATCTCTCATAATTTGAGAAAGCATATTGTCAGAGCCAAGGTCTAAAATCCGGGTTCCGGATTTTACATTCATCCGGGATAGAAAATCAAGCGTGTTTTTGTACCGCCTGAGCAGCACCGGGTTGGTGATTTTGTCAATTTCATTTGCCATGATGGGTAATGTAAATATGTGTTTTTAATTTATGCCAGCATTTCATTCTCCACAGGTTTTATCTCTTTTGAAGAGAGCAAATGCTGGTAGTAAAGTGTATTAATGTTTCTCTCTAAGGTGCTGATTGACCAATTTTCAGAAGCCGCTTCCCTGATATAATAAGCTCTTG
>CAZVAD010000096.1:0-3462 GCA_964624645.1 uncultured Mariniphaga sp. | reverse complement strand
TGTCTTATCTCTTCAATGTATTGTTTCATAATTGCTGTTCTGAGGTTTTCAAACAACTTAACTGACTTTTTTCATTTCACTCTTCCGGGATTCTTTTTGATAAAATCCCCCCAGTCTTTGTATGCTTTTGTTGTGCGTGGCCTGTCTTTCTGAATGAAGTGGCAGATGGCCACCGCCACTGCGTCTGTTGCATCCAGTGACTGGTCAAGATCGGTCAGGCCGTACACTTTCTGCAGAAAATATTTCACCTGCTCTTTGGAAGCCCTTCCCATTCCGGTAATTGACTGTTTCACCAAAAGGGGGGCATATTCCTGAATGGGCACCGAATGGTACAGCGCCGCTGCCATAATCACACCCTGTCCGCGCCCCAGTTTCAGCATGGACTGGACGTTTTTCCCGTAAAACGGCGCCTCAATGGCCATTATGTCGGGGCGGTATTCCTCAATGAGGTGCAATGCCCGCTCATGCAGGTGTTTCAGCCGCTGGTAGTGGTCGGAAAATTTTGCCGGAACCAGGGTTCCCATGGCCAGAATCACCGGTTGCTTATTTCGTATCTCCACCAGTCCGTAGCCGGTAACAACCGTTCCGGGGTCAATGCCCAATATTTTAAAGGGTTTATCCATAAAGTATTTCTTTCTGGCAATCCAGCCGTTGCATAAAAATTTCTGTGTGTATGACAGCAAACAATACGGTTCCGGAGGTTACGGCCAATCCTGCCAAAAGATATGATTTTTCAGTTGATTTCATCGGGGAGGGGTTCTTCCGGGAAAAGTTCTTCCTGCGGAATATTCAGCACATCAGGGTATATTTCCCGCAATTCGCGGAACTTTTCGCGCGATTCATCCGTGAATACACTCCCCGGATAGCGGGTGAGCATCAGTCTGTAAAGCTCCTTCGCCTTCTCCTTTTCCCCAAGATTGTAATTATTCAGCTCAGCCAACATGAACAAGGCCCTGTCGGCAAGCAATCCGTAGCTGTGGTTGTCGGTGATCTCCTGAAGATGGCCGGCTGCAGCTTCGTAATTATTCTGTTCAATCTCAATTTTTGCCTTCCTCAGCAGAATATTTTCCAAAAGCGAATGGTAGGGATAGATATCAGCAATGGAGTCGAGTGTGGCAAGCGCTTCGATATCCTTATTCCTGAAAAAGAGCAGGTCGGCGCGGGCAAACATTTGCAGGGGCACAGTCGTGGTGTCAAGATTGAGGTTGTTCCCGATGAGCATGGAAAGTTCCATGGCATCGTTGGCGGTAAATTTTGAGGTGCTGGCTTTCAGTACGTCCAATTGCGCTTTTGCCCAGCTGAAATTTCCCATATAATAGCCCAACAGGGCTTTTTTCAACTTCACGTCGTCTCCCAGAATATTGTTCTTGTTGGCGTCAATCACTTGGGAATAGAGCAGTGTAGCTTCCCACGGGTCGCCGGAATAGATGTATATGTCGGCCATTTCGGTTTTCAGCATGCCCGATTGTTCCGGCCTTAACCGGGGGATTTTCAACCCTTTTTCCAGCACCGAAATTGCTTTTTCCGTGTCATCCAGATAAAAGGCAAGCAAATGTGCATAATCGTTGGTTAGTTCAAGCGTTGCCACAATGTAGCCGAGAACTTCCAGCCCTTCTTCAAACATTGCCGCCAGTTTTTCCGCATCTTCCCGGGAATGGTTGTTCTCATTGGTGAACCGGAGGTAGGACGCATGAATTTTTTGTCCGTATGCCGGGATGAAAAGCGGTGCATTTTCGCCTTTTTCCACCAGATAACTGAATGCGCGCTCCGCTTCATTGTATGTTTTATTGTTCAGTGCCATTTGTCCCAACTGAAAAATCGGCATGTCCTCTTCGCCGGTTCTTTTGTCCAGGGCGATGGACTGGCGAAGCGCTCCGGCAAACTGTTTCTCCTGAAGGAAAAACCATATCAACAGCCGGTTGTAGCCAATCACACCGGGCTCAGCCTGAATCCGTTTCAAAACCTGTGTTCTGAATCCTGTGCGCAGATTGTTGTCCACATCAATGCGCATCGCTGATGAAAGGGCGCTTTCCACACGCTGGAGCTGCTTTTCGTCCTGTGCAATCAGATTCAGGTATTCTTCCATCATCTGCTCATAATCACGTAAATACATATATGCCAGCGCCAATTCGTAACTGAAATGCTCTTCCGGATTTTCATGCCGGCCTTTCTGGTAAACTTTTTTGGTCCATTCATATTCCTGCCATTGTGTAAAGGCATTGGCAACCATCAGAATATTTGGTTTGTCGGCAGGAGTCATGTCAAGCGCTTCTGAATATTTTTGTTCAGCCTCCTTCTTTTTTCCCTGAACTTTCAGCAGATAGCCCCAGTGAATCTGCAATTCGGGACTTGGGGAGCGAAGTTTTTTCAGTTCGTTTTTAATCCGCGATTCCGCCTCATCAAAACGTTGCAGCTCAATCAGCGATGTGAGGTAGAGCCGGAAATAGTAGTTGTTTTTCGAAAGCTCATAAACCTCAAGCAGGAGGGGCGCCGCCTTTTCAAATTCCTTGGCATTGTAATAAGAGAGGGCCAGTTTGGTTGATGTTTGCAGTTGCGTGGGCTGGTTCTGTGCCACAGCCATTTGTAAACTGAAAATCAGCAGGAAAAAAAGGGGAATATGTTTCAGATTTCGTCTTGTCATACTGCAAAAATAGCAGGTTAAATAACAATATGCACGGAAAACTGTTTTTTTAGTTTTAAGAATTAGAGTTATTTTTACGCAAAACTTTTTGATTATGGCACATGTGTTGACTGAAAGGCAGAGACTGCCACACTGGATGAAAATGAAGATGCCCAAGGGTGAGAACTACTCAAAAGTTAAAAACTTAGTAGAGAAACACGGACTTCACACGATATGTACCAGCGGAAATTGTCCCAACATCGGGGAATGCTGGAGCCGCGGAACGGCTACTTTTATGATTCTCGGGGATATTTGCACCCGGCGCTGCAAGTTTTGCGCCGTGAAAAGCGGAAGGCCGCTGCCGCCCGACCTGAAGGAACCGGAGCGCGTTGCTGAGTCGGTCCGCGTCATGGGGGTGAAACATTGCGTGATCACTTCGGTTGACCGCGATGATTTGGATGACCAGGGCGCCGGAATCTGGGCAAGGACAATCACCGAAGTGAAGCGGGTAAATCCCCAAACCCGGCTGGAGGTGCTCATTCCTGATTTCAGAGGGAAAACAGAACTGATTCAGCAGGTGATTGATGCGGGTCCCGATGTCATTTCCCACAATCTGGAAACCACGGAGCGGCTTACCCCTTTTGTGCGGTTTGCCTCAAAATACCGCCGGAGCCTTGACGTGGTCCGGTATATTGCGCAGAACTACAAAATTGCAAAGTCGGGAATCATGCTCGGATTGGGCGAAACCTACGAAGAGGTGCTTCAGACCATGGACGATCTCCGGGAGGCCGGATGCAAGGTGATGACCATCGGGCAATATCTGGCGCCAACCCCGCAGCACA
>CAZVAD010000095.1:0-11107 GCA_964624645.1 uncultured Mariniphaga sp. | reverse complement strand
CTGACGCGTAATCTGGGTTTATATTGCCGCTGGCTTCAGCCGGCGGTCTAAGGAAACTCCCTCCCGCTTCCCCCACCTTGGTGCATTCTTTGTGCCTTCGTGTTTTTGTGGCAAAAACCATGTATTTTACAAACACAGGAGGGAAGAAGGTTACAGAGCAGCTCAGACTTTCCTGTTACTAAGATTAAAACATAAAGTCAGCAACCGTTTTTATTTGACTTTTACCGGAAACAATGCTGTGGAGTTATGCAGTTTATATTCGTTGTCCCCTGATGATTAGTTTGGGTTTAAAAAGTTAATTTTGTATTTTTTTAAAGCAAAACGCAATGAACAGAAAAAGTGGTTTAGGCATCATTTTAACATTGATTATATTATTGAATGCAGGGATACTAACCCTATTAATTACCGGGTCTTCGCCCACTCCAGATGAAGAAAGGGATAGAGTTGAGGTGTCAGCATCATCATTTGTGGCGGTAAAAATACCCGATTCGGTAATTTTTGCCGGGGAAACCATGCCGCTCTGGCGGTTTGATGTACGCGAATCGCTTGATCGTGAACTGTTGGTCAATTCCTATTTTCATTCGCAAACCATCAGACTTCTGAAATTGGCGCCACGCTTTTTCCCTGTGATTGAGCCAATTCTGAAGGAAAAAGGAATACCTGACGATTTGAAATATCTGGCTGTTGCCGAAAGCGGGTTAAATCCACGCGCCATATCTCCTGCCGGCGCTGTGGGGCTGTGGCAGTTTCTGCAAAGCACAGGCCGGGAATACGGACTTGAAATAAACAGTGAAATTGACGAGCGTTACCACATTGAAAAGTCAACCGTTGCCGCATGCAGCTATCTTTTGAAATCTCTTGAAAGATTCGGAACCTGGTCAATGGTTGCCGCAGCTTACAATGCCGGCAACCATGGTGTGCAACGCCAGATCACCCGACAAAAAAACACTTCCTATTACGATTTGCTTTTTAACGAGGAAACTGCCCGCTATTTCTACAGAATTGTCGCATTGAAACTAATTATGGAAAACCCCGGCGACTATAATTTTGTTATTGCTGACGAAGAAAAATATCCTGTCATTCCCACCCGTGAAGTGGAAATTGCCGGAAAAATAGCCGACTTCGCAGATTTTGCCATTGAACAGGGCATCAGCTATAAACTGCTGAAAGATTTTAATCCGTGGCTCAGGGATAACTCACTGACCAATGCCGGCGGGAGAAAATACACCCTGAAAATCCCGGAGTTAAATTAAGCAGAAAAGCAGATTTAAAAAGTTACAGAACAGAAAAAATGCAGGAAACAAAATACAGTGAAGAATTAACTATAGACGAATCCGCTGACCCCGAAGAAAAAATCATGGTTCATGGAGCGCGGGTACATAATCTGCGAAACATCAACGTGGAAATTCCACGAAACAAACTCACGGTAATCACCGGACTGAGTGGAAGCGGAAAGACATCGCTGGCTTTTGACACCATCTATGCCGAAGGACAGCGGCGCTACATCGAAACTTTTTCCGCCTATGCGCGCTCTTACTTAGGAAATCTTGAGCGCCCCGACGTCGATAAAATCACCGGGTTGAGTCCGGTAATTTCCATTGAGCAGAAAATCACCACCCGGAATCCACGCTCAACGGTGGGCACCGTAACGGAAATCTATGATTTCCTCAGGCTCCTCTATGCCCGGGCGGCAGAGGCGTTTTCCTACAATACGGGCGAAAGGATGGTGAAATACACCGAAGAAAAAATCCTGCAACTCATAAAAGAGCATTTTGCCGGAAAACGAATCTATATCCTTGCTCCCGTGGTGAAAGGCAGAAAAGGGCACTATCGCGAACTGTTTGAGCAAATTCGCCGGAAAGGGTTCCTTAATGTCCGCATTGATGGTGAACTCACCGAAATAAAGCACAACCTGAAAGTTGACCGGTATAAAAATCACTTTATCGAAATCGTCATTGACAAACTGGTTGTTGAGGATGCAGATGTCAAGCGTCTGAAAGCGAGCGTGAACACCGCCATGAAACACGGAGACGGAATTCTGATGATTCTGGATCAGAAAACCGGAGAGGCAAAATATTTCAGCCGGTTGCTGATGTGTCCCACTACCGGTATCTCCTACAACGAGCCGGCGCCTCACAATTTTTCCTTCAATTCGCCACAGGGCGCCTGCCCGGTTTGCAACGGCCTCGGGCGCACCACCGAAATTGACATCGACAAAATCATTCCCGACAAAACAAAAAGTATATATAAAGGCGGAATTGCCCCGTTAGGCACTTTTCGGAATTCATTGATTTTCTGGCAAATTGAAGCATTGGGTGAAAAATACGGCTTCACCCTGAAAACGCCGGTCGGGGAAATCCCCGAAGAGGGATTGCAGGCCGTGTTGTTTGGTACAAACGAAAGGGTGCAACTTAAGAAAACGCCTCTGGGGGTCAACATGAATTACATGATGAGCTATGACGGCGTTGTAAAATATGTTGAAATTCAGCGCGAAGAGAATCCGGCAAAACGTGCGCAGAAATGGGCAAATCAGTTTGTTAAAACAACCCTTTGCAGTGAATGCAAGGGGCAACGGCTGAAAAAAGAGTCGCTGCATTTCAAAATCGACGGGAAAAATATTTCCGAGCTTGCCCAAATGGACTTAGATGAATTAGGCGAATGGTTTACCGGACTTGAAGAGAGGCTCACAAAAAGACAACGGCTCATCGGCACGGAAGTGATCAAAGAGATCCGCGACAGGCTCGGATTCATGTTGGGTGTCGGGCTTGGCTACCTGGCGCTTGACCGTGCGGCGCAAAGCCTTTCCGGCGGGGAATCGCAACGGATCAGGCTGGCCACTCAAATCGGTTCGCAACTGGTAAACGTCCTCTACATTTTAGATGAACCCAGCATCGGACTGCATCACCGCGACAACCTGAAACTCATCCATTCCCTGGAACAACTGCGCGACAGCGGAAATTCGGTCATTGTGGTGGAACACGACAAAGAGACCATGCTTCATGCCGACTGGCTGATAGACATGGGCCCGTCAGCCGGACGGCATGGCGGCAAGGTAGTGGCTGCCGGAACCCCTGATGAAATCCTGAAATCCGATACGCTGACCTCAGATTACCTCAACAACCGCAAAGCCATCGAAGTGCCTGCAAAACGAAGAAAAGGATCGGGCAACTTCCTGAAACTGAAAGGCTGCACGGGAAACAACCTAAAAAATGTAACTCTTGAAATTCCGCTCGGAACCTTCATCTGTGTAACCGGCGTTTCGGGAAGCGGAAAATCCACGCTCATCAACGAAACATTGCAACCCGTACTAAGCCAGCATTTTTACAATTCCGTTCAGGATCCGCTGCCTTATGAAGCGGTTGAGGGAATTGAATTTGTGGATAAAGTGATCCGGGTGGATCAGTCCCCCATTGGCCGCACTCCGCGCTCAAACCCCGTAACCTACACTGGTGTTTTTTCCGATATCCGGAATTTGTTTGCACAGCTGCCGGAATCGAAAATCAGGGCATACAAGCCGGGGCGCTTTTCGTTCAATGTGAAAGGCGGGCGTTGCGAGGAGTGTCAGGGCGGCGGAATGAAGCTCATTGAAATGAACTTTCTCCCTGATGTGTATGTGCATTGCAACAAATGCAACGGGAAGCGCTATAACCGCGAAACACTGGAAGTGCGCTTCAAGGGGAAATCCATCAGCGACGTACTGGAAATGTCCATCAATCAGGGGGTTGAGTTTTTTGAAAACATCCCTTCCATCGTATCGAAACTGAAAACTCTTCAGGATGTCGGCTTGGGCTACATCACCTTAGGACAATCATCCACAACCCTTTCGGGGGGCGAATCCCAGCGGGTGAAGCTGGCAAGTGAGCTCGCAAAGCGCGACACCGGCAAAACCATCTATATTTTGGACGAACCCACTACAGGCTTGCATTTCGAAGACATCCGCGTATTGCTTGGTGTGCTGCAAAAACTTGTGGACAGAGGGAATACGGTTATAGTTATTGAACATAACATGGATGTAATCAAAGTGGCTGATCATATTATTGATTTAGGCCCCGAAGGCGGGAAAAACGGAGGATTGATTCTGTGCACAGGAACGCCGGAAGAGATTATTAAACATAAAAATTCCTTTACTGCGCAATATCTGAGCAAAGAATTGTTGTGAACAATGGGATTTTAAAGGAAAAGGGCAGTCCCTACCGGGACTGGTAGCTGCTGAGCCGGCTCAGGTATTTTCCGATGATATCAAATTCGAGGTTTACCACCGTGCCCTTTTTATAGGTATGAAAATTAGTCACTTCGTGGGTGAAAGGAATGATTGCCACCTGAAAGGAATTGTCCTTTGAATTGACCACCGTCAGGCTGACGCCGTCCACGGTAACCGAACCTTTTTCAACAGTCATGTAACCCTGCCTGGCTTTTTCAATATCGAATTCATATTCAAACGTATAATACCAGCTTCCGTCGGCTTCCTCCACATGGGTGCAAACAGCGGTCTGATCCACATGCCCCTGCACAATATGCCCGTCAAGCCGGCCATTCATCACCATGCTGCGCTCAAGATTCACTTTTGAACCCGCTTCGAGCAGTCCGAGATTCGATTTCAGCAAAGTTTCCCTGATTGCCGTAACCCTGTAGGTTTTATTTTTTTTATCCACTTTCACCACCGTCAGACACACGCCGTTGTGCGAAAGGCTCTGATCCACCTTCAATTCATCTGCAAATGAACAGGTGAGCGTAAAATGAACATTCTCTCTTTCTTTTTCAATCTGGATTACTGTCCCAAATTCTTCGATTATTCCTGAAAACATGATGAACTCCTTTACTATCTTTTTGAAATACTGTTGTCTAAATACCAATTACATAGGCTTGACAGCTTAGTTTTTCAAGCTCCACTCAAAGCCTTCCTTTGTGTCTTTGATTTCAATACCTAATGCGTTCAGTCCGTCCCGGATTTTATCGGCAGTTGCCCAATCCCTGTTGCTTTTTGCATCAACCCGGAGATTCAGCAGAAATTCGATAGTTTTGCCGAGCATTTCGTCTGATTTTTCATCTGCCGGACTTGTCCCGGGAGCCAGTCCAAGAATATCAACAGCTATCGTCTGAAACAACTGTTTCAGTTCATCCCGGTCATTTTGCGTGATTTTTTCCTGCCCGGCATTAACAGAATTAATCATCCGCACCCCATCGAAAAGATGGGCAATGGCAACCGGACTATTCAAATCATCGTTCAGTGCGGCAAAGCACTTTTCTCTCAGACCGGCCACGTCAATAGTGGACTCTTCCGAAACCGGAAGTTTCTCAAGAGTCTCCACGGCAGCCCAAAGCCGCTCCAGCCCTTTTTCAGATGCCTGCAATGCTTCATTTGAAAAATTGATGGTGCTGCGATAGTGTGCCTGCAGGATAAAGAAGCGCACCGTCATGGGCGACCAGGCTTTTTCCAGCATTTTATGGTCTCCTGAAAAAAATTCATCAAGGGTGATAAAATTCCCAAGTGAACGCGCCATTTTCTGCCCGTTGATGGTAATCATATTATTGTGCATCCAGTAGCGGGCAGGTTCTTCTCCCAGTCCTGCCGTTGATTGGGCGATTTCGCATTCGTGATGCGGAAAAATCAAATCCATGCCGCCACCATGAATATCAAACACTTCGCCTAAATACTTGATGCTCATAGCAGAGCATTCAAGATGCCATCCCGGGAAACCGTCGCTCCATTTTGAAGGCCAGCGCATGATATGTTCCGGCGAAGCTTTTTTCCACAAGGCAAAATCAAAAGGATTCTTCTTTTCATCCTGCCCTTCCAGTGCACGCGTATTGGTTTTTATATCCTCAAGATTTCTCCCGGAGAGTTTCCCGTAGTTGTATTTTTCGTTATACTTTTCCACGTCAAAATAAACCGAACCGTTTACCTCATAGGCATATCCGTTTTTGAAAATGGAGTCAATAAACTGCAACTGCTCAACGATATGACCTGACGCACGCGGCTCAATATCCGGCGGCAACACATTCAGCTGGTGCATATTCCGGTGGAAAGTATTCATATATTTCTGAACGATTTCCATAGGTTCCAACTGCTCAATCCGCGCTTTTTTCAAAATCTTGTCTTCCCCCGAATCTTCTGCTTCATTTTCAAGATGCCCCACATCTGTGATATTCCGGACATACCTTACCCTGTATCCGAGAAAAGTGAGGTAGCGATACAGCAAATCAAAGGTGATGTTGGGGCGTGCGTGCCCAAGGTGTGAATCGCTGTAAACCGTCGGACCACACACATATAAACCCACCTTGCCTTCAACCAGCGGTTCAAATAATTCCTTTTTTCGGGTTAATGTGTTGTAAATTATCAGTTGATTTTTCATAGCGATTGCAATATTATGGCAAAGGTAAAATAAAACAAAAGGAACCGGCGGATTTCAGTGGCTGGCGTTTCTTTAATCTTCAGAAATCATAACCTCCTCTGCATCTTCAACCTCGTCATTCTGAACAATGGCCTTTCTTTTTTGGGAGATACTCAGCGTATTGAACTGTTGGCGGTAGAACAACAACAAAGAGAAGATGCCGACTGTAATGGATGAATCGGCGATATTAAAAACCGGCCTGAAAAAAACAAAATTATTCCCTCCCCAGAAAGGGATCCATTTGGGCAGGGTAGTATTAATGAGGGGAAAATAAAACATATCAACCACCCGGCCATGCAGAAAGGATGCGTATCCGCCGCCGTCAGGTAAAAATTCAGCCACGCGTCCATAGCTGTCGCTGAAAATTATTCCGTAGAAAAGGCTGTCGATAATGTTGCCGATTGCACCGGCAAAGATGAGGGCGATGCTCACCAGGAAACCAAAAGGAAGCTCCCTGATGCGGACAAGCCTGAAAAGATACCAGCCAATGGCAATGACTGCCACAATTCTGAAAATACTGAGAAATGGCTTTCCATATTCACCGACAAACTCAAATCCAAAGGCCATTCCGTTGTTTTCCACAAAATGGATGATGAACCAGTCTTTAAAAATGACAATTTCTTCGCCCAAAGCCAGATTGGTTTTTATCCAGACTTTCAGCACCTGGTCAGCAATTAAAATCAGGAAAATGATTCCTGACAGTTTACCCGTTCGATTCTTCATACTCAAAAGAAAAATTTCCGGATTTTTTTCATAATAGAAAATTCCGGGAAGCATTTGATTTTTCCGGGATAACTATCTCTGGTTCTTTTTTGCATCGATGCTCAGTGTTGCATGCGGAACTGCCCGCAGACGTTCCTTCGGAATCAGTTTGCCCGTTTCACGGCAAATCCCGTAGGTTTTGTTTTCAATCCGCACAAGAGCTGCCTGCAAATGCTGAATAAACTTCAGTTGTCTCTGTGCAAGCTTTCCGGCTTCCTCCTTGGAAAGGGTGGCCGCTCCTTCTTCAAGAATCTTAAAGGTGGGCGAGGTATCCTGCGTATCGTTGCCATCGCCGTGCGTAATGGAATTTCTGTACATCTGGTAGTCATCCTGAGCTTTCTGTAATTTTTCCAGTATAAGTTCTTTAAATTCCATCAATTCTTCATCCGAGTATCTGGTCTTTTTTGCCATAACAATAGGATTTTAAAAATTTATATTCTCTTTTACAGGTTCTCCCAAAATAGCAATTTTTATTGCTATTTTCAAATCCTGTTTTATCACTATTCCTGTTTTTCAACAATAATTTTCACTGCCAAATCTTTGTCAATCTCCACCTCTTTGGCTTTCTCCGTATGGATTTCATTCATCAGGCGAAGATCAACCGCCAGAGTTTGAGCACAAATATAGCTTTTAAAATTCATCACTGCATCGTTTATCCCGTCATGCTTTTCAATCATCAGCTTGATCCGGTCAGTAACTTCAAAATCACTTTCCTTTCTCAGATTCTGAATTTTGTTGATAAATTCGCGCGCTATGCCTTCCTGTTTCAGCTCTTCGGTCAGTTCAATATCCAGTGCAACAGTCATTTGTCCTTCGGAAGCTACCACCATGCCGGGAATATCTTCCGTCAGAACTTCCACATCGTCCTTTGAAATTTCAATCTGCCGCCCGCCGGCTTCAATAACTACCGAACCATTGTTCTCCAACTCCGCAATTTGCTGCTGGTCAAAGTTTCCGATTGCCACAGAAACTTCTTTCATCAGTTTTCCAAACCGGGGACCTAATTTTTTAAAATCGGGTTTTACCTTCTTTTTGATAATGCCCTCGGTGTCCGTAAGGTACTCCACTTCCTTCACGTTAACCTCTGCCAGAATAATCTCTTTCACCGCTTCAAACTGTTCCCTGAAATGTGTATTCAGTACCGGCACCATGATTTTTGCCAGCGGCTGGCGTACTTTCAGTTTTTCCCTGCGGCGCAGCGCCAGAATCATGGAAGACGCCTTTTGGGCAATGGTCATTTTTTCTTCCAGATTTTCGTCAATCAGCGCTGCATCATATTCCGGAAAATCAACCAAATGAACGCTCTGCACCGATTCCTTCCGGGTACTTTTATTCAGGTCGTTATACAGCAAGTCGGCATAAAACGGCGCAATAGGCGCCATCAGTTTTGCCACGGTCGTCAGGGCGGTGTATAAAGTCTGATAGGCCGAAATTTTATCTTCGGTATATTCGCCGCCCCAGTATCTTTTGCGGCTCAGGCGCACAAACCAGTTGCTCAGATTTTCGGTAACAAACTCCGAAATGGCACGACCTGCACGGGTGGGTTCATAATTTTCATAGCTTTCGCCCACTTCTTTCACCAGAGAGTTAAGCAGCGAAATAATCCACCGGTCAAGCTCAGGGCGCCGGTTCACCGGCACTTCTTCTTCCGCATAGCGAAAATTATCCACATTGGCATACAGTGCGAAAAAGTTATAGGTGTTGTAGAGCGTACCGAAAAACCTGCGCTTCACCTCTTCCACGCCATCCACATCAAATTTCAGGTTGTCCCAGGGCTGGGAATTGGTAATCATGTACCAGCGCAGCGGGTCGGAGCCGTATTCATTGATGGTCTCAAACGGATCGACGGCATTGCCAAGCCGCTTGGACATTTTGTTCCCGTTTTTGTCGAGCACCAGCCCGTTGGAAATAATGTTTTTAAAGGAAACCGAATCGCTGATCATTGTGGCGATAGCATGCAAAGTGAAAAACCAGCCGCGGGTCTGGTCCACGCCTTCAGCAATAAAATCGGCAGGGAACGGGAGAGGAGCCCCACCCCGCCCCTCCCCTAAGGGGGGGGAGTTCAGAACAGTGGATATTTTTTGAAGTACATTTTTAAGGTCATTGATAATTTCTTCGTTTTTAAACCGAAGAACTCTGAACCCCAATTGATTCAAAATTTCAGTTCGCTGCTTATCTGAAATTTCTATTTCAGGCAGTGTATGATATCCTCCATCCACTTCAACAACCAATTGTTTTTCCAGACAGACAAAGTCAACAATAAACTGATCAATAATATGTTGCCTGCGGAATTTATGATTTTCCAACTGGTGGTCTTTAAGGCTTTGCCAGAGAAGCTTTTCAGCATCTGTCGGATTTTTTTTCTGTTTCAGAGCATACTCCTTTAATAAATCATAGCTTGAATTCCTTGCCGTTTGCCATTTGGGAGTTGCGCTCTCTTCCCCCTGGGGGGAGCCGGAGGAGGCTCCTGTTTCAAACGGATAATGATGTTGTGCGTAGGGCATGGCTCCGGAATCAAACCAGACGTCAATCAAATCGGGTTCACGGAACATTTTTTTACCTTTCGGTGAAACCAAAACCACATTGTCAATATATGGCTTATGAAAATCTATCTTTTCGTAATTTTCTTCCGAAAAATTATTGGGTTCAAAATCCTTAAACGGATTTTCGGTCATCACACCGGCTTCCATTGCCTTTTCTATTTCAGCCATCAGCTCTCCGGCTGAACCGATGCAAATCTCTTCATCTCCCTCTTCCGTGCGCCAGATGGGCAGCGGCGTTCCCCAGAAACGCGAACGGCTCAGATTCCAGTCCACCAGATTTTCCAGCCAGTTGCCAAAACGCCCCGAGCCGGTGGATGCCGGTTTCCAGTTGATGGTGTTGTTCAGCTCCACCAACCTCTCCTTGACCGCAGTGGTCCTGATGAACCATGAATCCAGCGGATAGTAGAGCACCGGCTTGTCAGTCCGCCAGCAGTGCGGATAGTTGTGCACGTATTTTTCTATTCTGAACGCTTTGTTTTCCAGTTTCAGCATCACGGAGATGTCCACATCCACTGTGGGATCGTTTTCGGTGAGTTTTTCGTCGTATTCATTTTTCACAAAGCGTCCCGAAAAATCGTGATACAGCTGCGTGTTTACATACTCTTTCACAAAAGCTTCAGCCATTTCGGAGATGAGAAAAAAGCGCCCTTTCCTGTCCACCAAAGCTTGTGTTTTACCGTCGGCATCTTCCACAATCAGCGGAGAAATTCCGTTTTGCTTTGCCACACGGTCGTCGTCTGCGCCAAAAGTTGGAGCAATGTGAACAATTCCGGTACCGTCTCCGGTAGTAACAAAATCGCCGGTTACCACCTCAAACGCTCTCCCTTTGGGTTTCACCCAGCGGATCAGTTGCTCGTACTGAACGCCTGCCAGCTCACTCCCCGGATATTCTCCTGAAATCTTATACGGAATATTTTTATTTCCCGGCTGGAAATCCTCAAAATCACCGTTTTCATTTGCCGCATCAAAATAAACAGGCAACAGGTCTTTGGCCAGAATCAACGTAACCGGCGCGCCGGAATAGGGATTGAACGTGCGGACTTTCAGGTATCTGATCTGCGGGCCGACAGCCAGCGCCGTATTGGAAGGCAAAGTCCAGGGCGTGGTAGTCCAGGCTAAAAAATACAAATCCGTTTCAACGTTTTCAAAGAGAAATTCCGATCTGCTGTTTCGCACTGCCTTGAACTGAGCCACAACCGTGGTGTCTTTCACATCGCGGTAGCAGCCCGGCTGGTTCAGCTCGTGCGAGCTCAGCCCGGTGCCTGCGGCAGGCGAATAGGGCTGAATCGTATAACCTTTATAGAGCAGGCCTTTGTCATAAATCTGTTTCAGCAGCCACCAGACGGTTTCAATGTATTTGCTTTCATAGGTAACATACGGATCGTCCATATTCACCCAATAGCCCATTTT
>CAZVAD010000094.1:0-11113 GCA_964624645.1 uncultured Mariniphaga sp. | reverse complement strand
GTTTAAAAAACGCTGTCTGTTTTTGAAAAACTCAATTCTTAAATTACCTTTGCTTTCCTTTAAACTTGAAAATATCACGAATATGGAAGATGCATTACAGGAAGTGAAGAAAATTAGCATAGACAATATTCCCGAACCAGAAAATATCGGAGATATTATTTTTTCTCTGATGGTCAACCCCAATTTGTCAGCGATCAACTATTTTAATGATTTCAGTGAGTCGGGCATTTCCCCGGCTTCGGTTGCGGATGATGACAACGATGAAATCGGAATGTTTGATGCAGGCTCTTCCGGAAACAGCATGGCGATGTGCACTCATGCTTTTCACAGGCATTTGCAGGAAAACCCACAGGAGAGCGCCGAAATTCTTGTTTCCAGGGCTGCCCGCAAGATGCTGTGCATGGGCTTGAACCCGATAGCTGTCAGTGCGCTTTTGTATCATATCAACTTTGCCAATCCTAAAGGCCAGTTTATTGCAGCCGGAGCCAAAAGAGGACTCGAAAATGCAGCTCAAAAGTTTGGGTTGAATATCTCTGACCGGAAAATCAGGTTTGATCTTTCTCCGGGGAGCGGGCAGTTGCCCCCTGCATTAATCATCAGCATGGTTGGCGCTGCAACCAAAAAGAGTCTGCTTACAACAAATGCTTTCAAATCAAAAGGAGGAAACCTCTTTTTGATTGGGCGGCTGAATAACGACCTTAACTCTTCTGAGTATATTGAGTTTTACCATGAAATTCAAGATACTCCGCTTCCGCAGTTTCATATTGAAGATGAAGTGAAAATTCATGAGATATTGAGAGGCCTTCATCACAGAAGTTTAAGCCAGAGTGCAAGTCCTGTAGGTAAAGGAGGGTTGTTTTTCACCCTTTTGAGAGCTGCAATCCCGGGTGGATTGGGGTTTGACATCACTACGACCGATGAGAAAAGGCTGGATGCTTTTCTTTTTGGAGAATCAATGGGTAGAATTTTAGTTGAAGTGGCTACCGGTGATGAAGACCGTTTTGTCGATTTTATGACCGGAATGAAATTCCCTTTCATTGCTTTGGGGCACATCACTAAGGGTGAAATCAGGATTGACGGCAAGTCGTTCGGATTTATTGATAAAATGACCGGAAATCCTTAACCCCTGTGTAATTCAGGATATTTTCAGACTATGGCTGCTGTTCCTTACAAAGACTCCGGGTTGAATAAAAAGGCTCAGGTGGAAAAAATGTTTGACCGGATTGCCCCCCGTTATGATTTGTTGAATCATCTGCTCTCGGTGAATATTGACAAGTTGTGGCGGCGGCGCGCCGTGAAATTGCTGCAACGGCGCAATCCCAAAATCATCTTGGATGTTGCCACCGGAACGGCAGACTTTGCACTGGCTGCCATCCGGCTCAGACCGCAAAAGATTTTCGGGGTTGACCTGTCTGAAAAGATGCTGGAGGCAGGTCGGGAAAAGATTGAAAAAAGAGGTTTCAGTTCACTCATTGAGCTGAAAAAAGCAGATGCTGAGCAGCTTCCTTTTGATGATAATTCCTTTGACGCCGCAATGACCGGATTTGGTGTGCGAAATTTTGAAAACCTGAACCGGGGGCTGAATGAAATCCTCCGTGTTCTCCGCCCGGGAGGGAACTTTGTGGTTTTGGAATTTTCACGTCCACGGAACCCGGTCTTTAAACGACTTTACTTTTTTTACTTCACGAAAATGCTGCCGTGGTTAGGCAGGATGGTCTCAAAAGATAAAAGCGCCTACAGCTACCTGCCCGAATCCGTGAAGGAGTTCCCGGATGGTGAAAAATTCGGGGCGCTGCTGGATGCTGCCGGTTTTGTAAATTGCAGATGGATTCCGCAAACCTTTGGGATTGCAACGATTTATGAAGCACAAAAACCTGAAAAATGAAAGCAAATACAATAAATAATCACTTTATTTGTTTCTGAATAGAATAGGCTAAACGACTTTGGTGAAAAAAATTTTAAGTGTCATATCGGTTCTGCTTTTAGCACTCCCTGCTTTTTCTCAGAAAGCAAAGGTGAATCATTTAACTACGTTTGATGACAAATTGATTCACTTTGGATTCACTCTTGGGCTGAACACATTGGATTTTGCAGTCGTAAACTACAATCCGATTGATGAAAATCCTGATTTTGAACCGTACGGAGGAACGTTGCTGAGCGGTGAGAAACCCATCGAAAGCGGAGACTTTGTTTATGCTGATGTTGCCAGACTTATTCCGGGCTTCACCGTCGGAATGATTTCAAGCCTGCGTCTTTCACACGATCTGGATCTGAGGTTCCTGCCGGGGATTTCATTTGGCGAACGTTTGCTTCAATACAATATACCGGTGTATGATACGAATTATGATAAAACTCAGGATTTTTACAGTGTCAAATCCACTTTTTTAGATTTCCCGCTGCTTTTAAAGTATAAAGCCCGCCGCATCAACAACGACCGTCCTTTTATAATTTTTGGCGGGGCATATCGTGAAGACATCAGCCGAACGGGAAAGGATGATCTGGTGCGTCTCAAAAACGGAGGTTTTTATGCAGAATTAGGCGGCGGATGGGACCACTATTTTACCTTTTTCCGGTTTTCGGTGGAGGCAAAATTCAGTTTTGGGCTGCACAATATATTGAGCGGACCGCCAACCGTAAATCAGCGGCAGTATTACACCCACGCCATCAAAGAGTTACGCTCTGATATTTTCACCCTGAGTTTTCATTTTGAATAGGGTGGTGCGCTACCTCTCCTGAACTCACTGCAAATCACAGCGGCTGCAACAGCCACATTCAGGGATTCGGCGCTATTGTCCCCTGTGCGAAATGAAGGAATGGAAAGCCTGTTTTGAATTTCTGTCTCAATCGCCCTGCTGATTCCTTGCCCCTCATTGCCCAAAATAATCAATGCCTGTTTGGGAAGTTGTTGGGTGTAAATGTTTTCTCCGTCGGTGAAAGCGCCCAAAAGCGGTGCTTGTGCTGATGCGGCCATTGTGCGCACAGCAGAAAAACCGGTATAAATTATGGGTAAATGGCAAAATGAGCCCATGCTTGCCTGAATAACTTTCGGATTATAAACGTCCACGGTGTCGGGTGAGCAAAACAGGTATTCCACTCCGAACCAGTCACAGGTTCTGATGATGGTGCCGAGGTTTCCCGGATCCCGGATTCCGTCAAGGTAAAATGAAAAACCATGAAGTTTTTGAGGAAGCCCGGCAGGAGGCGGTATCTCGCAAACGGCAAGGCAATTTTGCGGCTCTCTGAGCAGGCTTGCCTTTTTCAGTTCTTCCGGCGTAACCTGAAAATGCTGTTCTACTTTTTCTGTATAATGTTTGTTGGAATTCAGAAAGCCGGATGTGGCATAAAGTTCTCTTATCCGGATGTTTGATTTCAATACTTCAGCAACCGTCTTGTCGCCTTCGGCAAGAAACAGGTTCTCCTTTTCACGAAATTTTTTCCGTGCCAGCGATTTTATCAATTTCAGTTTGTTTTTACTAATCATGCCTTATGTTTGAAAACCGGATAATAAATGTTTCAAATTTACTGTTTCCATCTCAAACACTTCATTATTTTTGTTGAAATTAAAATATTTGCTTTGGGTGAGTGGTTAAAACGATATTTTAGCATTCCCGGCATAAGGCTTTTTTTTCCGGTGATGTTTCTTTTATTTTCCTGTTCTCAGGTAAAATTTGTGCCTGACGACCGTTATCTGCTGAATAAGGTAGAAGTGGATGTTGACAATTCATTGGTCTCCAGGGATGAAGCAAAAGCACAGGTGCGCCAGAAAGAAAATTACAAGATACTGGGATTTCTGAAATTTCATCTCTGGTTGTATAATTTGTCATCAAAGGAGAAAACTACAGGTTTTCTGAAACGAATTGGCGAACCGCCTGAAATATATGATGAGTCGCTGGTGGTTACTTCGGAAAACCGCCTGAAACAATATCTGGGGAATCAGGGATTTTTCAGGGCAACCGTTGATACGGAGGTCAAGCTCAGGGATAAGAAGCAGAAAGCCAACCTGAAGCATATTGTGCATACCGGGGAGCGGTATAAAATCCATGAGATGAAATACCACATCAGGGATTCTGCGCTCAGGGCGCTGTTCCTTGGCGACTCCGTCCGTTCTTTTATCCGGGAGGGAACTCCCTTTGATTTTAATCTGCTGGAAAAACAGCGCTCAAACATTGTTGATCTGTATAAGAATAACGGCTATTACTATTTTTCAAAAGATGAAGTCAGTTATCTGGCCGACAGCAGTAAATTTGAAAAGGAGATCGCTCTGGACATGTATGTGAGAAGCATGTCGGGGCAGGGGCGGCAGCGAAAATTTATTCCGCAGTATCTGAATCATTTTTATATTTCGGTTTTGCCCGGCTCAGCTCCTGTTACTTCGGGCTTTGGAGCTTCGGGCTATTTCACCGACACGCTGCGCTGGGAAAATCATACGCTCTATTTCGGGCAGGACATTCAGTATCGTCCCGGACTTTTCCGTAACCTGCTTCAGATGGAGAGCGGCTCATTATACCGGCTGAATGATGCCCGGCACACATTCGACGCATTCACCAGGCTACGCCAGTTCCGCTTCATCGATATTCAGTTTCACGAGCCGGAGATGCCCGGAGACACCAGCTTGCTGGATTGCCACATTCGTCTTGCGCCGATGAGTAAGCAAGCCGTTTCTTTTGATCTTGAAGGAACCAACACTTCCGGAAACCTGGGAGTTGCAGGGAATGTCAACTATCAGCATCGTAATGTGTTTCGTGGGGCGGAGGTTTTTCAGGTGAATGTGAAAGGCGCAATGGAACGCCAGCAAAGATTGATAGAGAATGAATCTGAATACTTCAATACGCGCGAGATAGGTACTGAAGCCAGCCTGACTTTCCCGAAAATAGTCGGTCCGCGGTTGGTGATGAATGTCTTTCGGGATTTTCTTCCCCGGACAGTGCTGACCTTCGGGTATAATTTTCAACGCCGCCCGGAATACACCCGCACCATCAACAATGTGAAATTCGGGTATGACTGGATGACCTCGGAATACCGGAAAAACATCTGGAATATTGTTGATTTCAACATGGTGAATCTCTACCGGTTTGATCCCGGCTTTATTGATTTGATCAAGGATTTGTATATCAAAAGCAGTTTTACAGACCACCTCATTCTGGCGACAAATTTCTCGTATATCTATAATACACAGCAGACAGGCTCCCAAAAGGATTATAAATATCTCCGGTTTAATGTAGAGTCTGCGGGTAATTTTTTGTACCTGCTCTCGGAAGGGTTTAACCGTTCGCTCACCCAGACGGTTGATACCGTAGGAGGGGGGATTTCAGAGTATTATCAGGTGTTGGGCACCCGATTTGCACAATATGTTAAATCTGATGTGGAGTTTCGCTACGGCTATATTATTGATAAATATAATGCAGTTGTGATGCGTGGCTTTTTTGGCGCGGGTTTACCTTACGGAAATTTTGATGTGCTGCCCTTTGAGAAAAAATATTTCACCGGCGGGGCAAACGGTATCAGAGCGTGGCAGGTCCGCTCGCTGGGTCCGGGTTCCTATCGTGCTCCGGCGAATGCCTATCCCAATCAGTCTTCAGACATCAAGCTGGAAGCCAATATCGAATACCGCTATAAGCTGGTTGGGTTTTTGGAAGGGGCGCTGTTTCTTGAAGGCGGGAATATCTGGGCAATCAACAAGAAAGATAACCGTCCCGGCGCGCAGTTCAAATTTAACAGGTTTTATAAACAAATTGCCCTTGGCACCGGCACCGGCTTCCGGTTTGATTTCAATTATTTTCTCTTCCGGCTCGATGTGGGGATGAAGCTCCGTGACCCGTCACAATCCGGCGGAAAAGGCTGGATTATTGGTCACCGCCGCTATACGGGGGATGATTTTAATCTCTCTTTTGCTATTGGTTATCCGTTTTAAAGAGGCAGTTATGCACAGGGTTTGATTGTTTCCTGTGTACTGCGTTTTTTAAAGTATGCTAAAATTTCTTCTTTTGTCATTTTAGCTAACCTTTTGCTCAACTTGTCTCTTTGTTCACGCATAAATTTTACAGCATCAAATGATTTTTCAGTTGTCTTCATATTTTATTAATTCTCTGGGGGAACGAATTTCTAATTGTTTGTATCCATTTTTAATGTTAATTGAATTGTAACCCATTATTTTTTGAATGTTTACAATATGCCTAAAGTTCCAGCTTATTAAAAAGTCTGCGTGGTTAATGGTTGCCAATGCTATGTGCAGACAGTCTGTATAACTTGTGTGCCCGACCACCTTCTCTTTTAATATTCAGTTGCTAAAACTACGGATTCACTCGTTACTTCTAAAAATTCTGTATAATCAACTTTCAGACTTTTTACAAGTTCTTTTACTTTTAGCGGTGCATTTTCAAGTTCTTCCTGAGTTACCGAAGAATATAAAAGAATGAATTCCCCGTTTCTGATTCTTTTAAAAAACGGAATGGTATGCTCTGAGAACTCCTCATCAAAATATCCTCCGAAAACTGAAGTGTCAATATAAACTCTTGGCTTTACCGTTTTTATAGTAATTTTATGTTGTAACTTTCTACAAAGTTATGTTTTTTTTGAGTTTTTCAGTCCGGTTGTTGCCTAAGTTTCAATATTTAGTTTTGTATAAGCGTTGTTTTTTATTGAAACTGAATAATTTTTTGCAATTTTAGCCTCGTTTTTATTGTATTTTCAAAAAAGGGCAGAACAAGTTTCAGTCATTTAAAATCAGAGTGAATATGTCTGGTATTTCAAAAAAACGCGATTCGTTTGCATCAAAATTTGGAGTGATTGCCGCCACTGCAGGTTCTGCTATCGGACTTGGAAATATCTGGCGCTTTCCCTATGTGGCAGGCGAAAACGGAGGGGGCGCTTTTTTAATCATATACCTGGGGTTTGTGCTGCTGATAGGAATTCCGGTAATGATTTCTGAATTTGTCATTGGCAGAAAGTCGCGCCGCAATGTTTTTGGCGCATTTCGCAAACTGGCTCCCGGAAGTATGTGGTATCTCATTGGTCTTATGGGAGTTGTCGCAGCTTTTATGATTCTTGCCTTTTATACCGCTGTAGCAGGCTGGACACTTGAATATACCTATCAGGCTGTAACTAATGGATTTGTAAAGCTCTCAACAAACGAACTGAACGGGATGTATGAATCTTTCATTGGCAGCCCGTGGCGTCCGCTTTTCTGGTTTTTTGTGTTTATGCTGCTGACTGCCGCTATAATTCTTGCAGGAGTTCAGCGGGGAATCGAAAAATATTCAAAAATCCTGATGCCTTTATTGCTGGTTTTGTTACTGGTTCTGGTGATTCGTTCCATCACTTTGCCGGGTGCAAAAGGGGGAATCCTGTTCCTGTTTAAACCGGATTTCAGTAAAATAACCACTTCAACAATACTCGAAGCGTTGGGTCAGGCTTTTTTCTCGCTGAGTATAGGCATGGGGACACTGATTACCTATTCTTCCTATTTCCGCAAAAAGGAGAATCTTGGCTCCACGGCAGTTTCTGTGGCTGTAGCCGATACAATTATTGCAATACTTGCCGGAATTGCAATTTTTCCTGCAGTTTTTGCCTTTAACATCGAACCTAACTCGGGCGAAGGCTTAGTTTATATAACCCTGCCCGGAATTTTCCAGCAAATGTATGGCGGATATTTCTTTTCAATCATCTTTTTTGTGCTGTTAGGGGTGGCAGCCTTGACTTCTACAATTTCTGTCATGGAGGTGATTGTGGCTTTCTTTGTGGAAGAATTTCATTTTTCCAGAAAAGCCGCCACCTGGCTTACCACACTTGCTGTTTCAGTTCTGGGGGTAATGTGTGTGCTTTCCACAAGCACAATGGCTGACGTCAAGCTTTTTGATTTTACAATTTTCGGCCTGATGAATTTCACCTCTGCAAATATTCTGCTTCCGCTTGGCGGGTTTTTTATTGTCATTTTTGTGGGCTGGCGTCTTGGACGCAAAACAGTTTATGCAGAACTGACCAACAAGGGAAAACTGAAGGCAGGTTATATGCCGATGTTTATGTTTATCGTAAAATTTCTTGCTCCTCTGGCCATCACTTTCATTTTTCTGCAGGGAATCGGACTGATTAGGTTTTAGAGCGACATCCTTCTGCATTTTTTGTTGTTTAAATTTTGCACAAAAGTTTATTTTGCCAAAACATTTAGCTTTAATTGCCTGTTATACACGTTATTCTACCCCAAATTGTCAGGCAATGAAAAGTCATTTTAAACACCTGGTTCAGGAATATTTCAATTTTTCACGGAAGGACAGGAATGCACTGATTGTATTAAGTGCGCTGATTGTGCTTGCTGCCATTGCGAATCTGATTATTGATCACATCGAAAGGTCCCTTGATTATGAATTCCCTGCTTATGAAAGCGCTTCAGAAGAATCCAATCCGGAGAGTAATCTTCCTGAGCACAGGCTTTCGCTTTTTGCTTTTGACCCGAATACCGTCTCTGAAACCCAGCTTGATTCGCTTAATCTTTCGGATTTTATCAAAAGGAATATTCTGAAATACAGGTCTGCTGGCGGAAAATTTACCGTGGCGGCGGATATCCGCCGTTTATACGGAATGAATGACAGTATTTTCTCAGCAATAGAACCTTATCTTTTGTTACCGGAACAGCGCATTCAAAATGAAAATGTTACGCAAAATTCTGCCGTTCAGAAAACTCCCCTATTTGATGAAAACAAAAAGAACTTTACAGAAAAACTTGCTGAGAACCATATCCGCAAAGGCAATTTTGAAATTCAGCCGGTTGAACTGAATTCGGCCGATTCATCTCAGTTGGTCTCACTTCGCGGCATAGGGCCTGTTTATGCCATGCGTATTTTGAAATACCGGAACCTGCTTGGCGGCTTTCACTCAAAAGAGCAACTTTTGGAAGTATATGGTATTTCTGAAGAGACTTTTCATGGTATCAGTGATTTTGTTCGTTCTGATTCCCTGAAAGTGGAAAGGCTCCGGTTGAACTTCTCAGATTTTAATGATTTTATCCGGCATCCCTACTTCAAACGCGAGCATGTTGATGCAATATTAAATTTCCGGCAAAAGCATGGACCGTTCTCATCAGAAAAACAACTACTTACCGAAAGGCTTGTAGATTCAGTAACTTTCGCCAGATTGAAGCCTTATATTACCTATCGTTAAAAAACATTAAAACCCTGTTCAAAGGTTTGGAAAATAATTTTTTTCACTTAAATTTGATTTGTCACGAATAATTTCTAAGTTTGCGCCTCAATTTAAAAATGTGGTAAAAAAATGATTATTATTCCGGTCAAAGAAGGTGAAAATATTGAGAGAGCCTTAAAAAGGTTCAAACGGAAATTTGAAAAAACAGGCGTAATGAGGGAATTACGTGAGCGGCAGAAGTTCACAAAACCTTCGATTTTGAGAAGAGAAGAGTTGAAAAAAGCTGCATACATTGAAAAATTACAGCGCCAGGAAGATTAACTGAAACAAAACAGTTCCTGGTGTGGTTTTAAACAGATGAATGAAGTACCGGGAATCTTTTATCAACTATCTGAAGTATGAGAAGAGATATTCTTCACATACAACATTGGCATATGAAAAAGACCTCGATCAGTTCGTGCTTTTTTGCACTGAAACGGTCGGGGATTTTAATATAAAAGAGGCTGACTCCAAACTGTTGCGCAGTTGGGTTCTGTCTCTTATGGAAAGAGGCTACCGCCCGCAGTCAATCAAACGAAAGGTTTCAAGCGTAAAAGCTTTTTTCAGGTTTCTGATGAAGAATGAAGTCCTTGAAACTAATCCTTTGACAGACATTCCCCTGCCCAAGGTCCGAAAAAAACTACCTTATTTTGTGAATGAAGAAAACCTGCATCACTTGCTGGATGATGGTTTCTTTTCTGATGATTTTACCGGGATAAGAGACAAGCTGATTATTACTCTGCTCTACGGTACCGGCATCAGAAGAGCCGAGCTGCTTCAGTTGAAAGATATTGATTTCGACCGGCAGAACAGACTCGTCAGGGTGATGGGAAAACGCCGCAAAGAGCGGATTATTCCTTATCCGGACAGTATAAATCCACTTTTGGAGCAATATTTAGAAATCAGAAACAGGGAGATTGCCCATTCTGGTGATCTGCTTCTGGTTACGGAAAAAGGTGAGCCGGTTTACGAAAAATTGATTTACAGAACGGTGCAAAAGTATCTTGAACAGGTGACTTCACTGGAAAAGAAGAGCCCTCATGTGCTCCGCCACTCCTATGCCACTCATCTGCTCAACCGGGGGGCCGACCTCAATGCGGTGAAAGAGCTGCTGGGACATGCCAATTTATCGGCTACCCAAATATACACACACGTGACTTTCGAGAAAATGCAAAAAGTATATAAACAAGCCCATCCAAGGGGTTAACCATTTAAAAAGTGTTACTATGGAAATTATTATTAATTCAGTACGTTTCACAGCCGACAAGAAGCTGGTAGGTTTTATTAATAAAAAAGTAAATAAGCTGGATACCTTTTTTGACGGTATCATTAACGCTGAGGTAACATTAAAACTACTGAAACCGGAAACAGCCAACAATAAAATCGCTGAAATTAAGGTTTCGATACCTGTCAACGGGTATTTATTTGCGAAGAAAAAGGCCGATACCTTTGAGGAAGCAACAGATCTGGCGCTGGATGCCATCCGTAAGCAACTGGAAAAATTCAAAGAAAAGCTCAAGAGTAAATAATCTTTAATTTTTCAAATTAATTTCAGATTTTTAAAATAATATTTTACATTTGCACTCCCTTTTTAAAAGGGCGTTTCAGAAACAACTGAATTTAAGACAGTTTCAATTGAAATATTGATTTTTCAGCAGGATTGTTAATATTTTGATTTGTCATTCAGAATAAGCAACTGTTTGCTCTTGTTTCTGATAAAATTTTGTAAATTTGCGCCGCATTTTGCGGGAGTAGCTCAGTTGATAGAGCATTAGCCTTCCAAGCTAAGGGTCGCGGGTTTGAGCCCCGTCTCCCGCTCAATTTACAGGACCGGGGTTTAAAGCCAAAAGCTCTTTACTCCCACTCCTGTTTCCTCTATTAAGGGAAGGCCGGAGTAGCTCAGGGGTAGAGCGCATCCTTGGTAAGGATGAGGTCATGA
>CAZVAD010000093.1:0-11290 GCA_964624645.1 uncultured Mariniphaga sp. | reverse complement strand
TTATATCCGCAATATTCCATCTTTATTTAAAAATATTTTTTACCTTTGTGGCATCAGGCATTTAGCCTGTAGCATGCGTTACGACGCGTTGCATCCATCAGGGTGGCTTTTCAGCTGCCCTGTTGTGCATTATGTGGCAGGCATAACTTTCCGTTTTCCTGCAGCCAGACTTCATCAATCACAGCATGCTTACCCAACAGGCCGTTTGTTTTTTCAATGATATTTACACCTGATGCACCGTTAGTGCCATTAATCATTATGCGCGAGACTGCTTCAGTCAGTTGCCGGGCATCCTTTATATTTTCTCAAAATTAAAAGCTTCAGAGAATCCGCTACAACTCAAATTTATAACTCCCCAGATCGCTCAGTTCCGAAATCCGGATAAATTCAGCGTGCGCTTTTACCTGTGCTTTGGCAAAATTGATGTAATTCTGAGTGGAACGCAGAAAGGATTCATTCCGGTTGCTATCGTTCAGCAGCAGATAGCTCATGATGATGTGGCCTGCCATTTCCACCAGGCGACGGGCATGAAAATCGACAAATTCATTGTCATCGATTGAAGTTACTTTTTTCACCGCCTGCTCATACTCATCGGTTAAAATAATCAGCGAACGTTTCAAATATTCCAGCTTTGGAGAAACTTTTTCCGCCTCATAAGACCTGATCCGCTCCAGGTATCCGCCGGTGGTCACTCCCCGGATTGCCGCCACCACCTGCAACTGGGTGGTTCCTTCATAAATGGAAGTGATGCGTGCATCGCGGTAAATCCGTTCTACGGGGTAATCCTTCATAAACCCTGAGCCGCCGTGAATCTGAACTGCATCATAGGCAATCTCATTGCTGAATTCGCTCGACATCCCTTTCACAAGCGGAGTGAAAATATCAGCCAATCTCTGATAATATTTCATTTCATCGCGTTCTTCCTTTTCGAGGGTACGTTCTTTTGAAATATGCTGCCAGGTTTTATAAATGTCCACAAAACGTGCGGTTTCGTAGAGCAAAGTACGTGAAGCATCCAGTTTTGCCTTCATTGTGGAGAGCATTTCAAAAACTGCCGGGAAGCGAATGATTGATTTTCCGAACTGCATACGCTCTTTGGCATATTCCAGCGCTTCGCGGTATGCCGCCTCGCTGATGCCCACCGATTGTGCGGCAATTCCCAGGCGGGCGCCGTTCATAAGCGCCATCACATATTTAATCAGGCCTAATTTTCTGGAACCTACAAGCTCTGCCCGGGCATCTTTGAACACCAGCTCGCAGGTGGGCGAACCGATGATTCCCATTTTGTTTTCAATACGCCTGACGGTTACTCCTCCGTTCTGTTTATCATAAATAAACATGGAAAGGCCCCGCCCGTCCCTTGTGCCCGGCTCGGAGCGCGCCAAAACCAGGGAGATATCGCCGTCGCCGTTGGTGATGAACCGCTTCACGCCGTTCAGCAGCCACGTATTTTTCTTTTCATCCCAGGTGGCCTTCAACTGCACGGCCTGCAGGTCAGAACCGGCGTCAGGTTCGGTCAGGTCCATTGCCATCGTGTCGTTTCTGCACACACGCGGCAGGTATTTTTCCTTTTGTTCCTCGGAAGCAAATTCATTGATGGTTTCCGCGCAATCCTGCAATCCCCAAATATTTACAAACCCGGCATCGGCACGTGAAACAATGTCGGCTGCCATGATGTAGGGAACAATGGGAAAATTCAGCCCCTCATATCTATACGGAAGCGACATCCCCATCAGGCCCGCCTGGCTCAGCGCTTTCAGGTTTTCCTTGGTGCCGGTGGCATAAATCACACGGCCATCAACCACCTGCGGCCCTTCGGCATCAATGCCCTCCGCATTCGGAGCAACAATATCGCCACAAATTTCACCCACTATTTCAAGCACACGCTCATAATTATCCATTGCATCTTCATGATCAAGCGGTGCAAACGGGTACTCATCCTTAAACGAAAAATCACGCTCCTTTAAGCGTACGATTTTTTCCATTAAAGGGTGATTTAAATGAAATTTCAATTCGCTGTTATCGGTAAAAAAATTTGCCATTTTCTCTGATAATATTTTTGAAAATTATTTTGTGTTCTTTTTATAATATTTTATCATTTTGGGAATGATAGAGGCAATATCTCCGGTGATTACATAATCGGCAATGGAATTTATCGGAGCTTCGGGGTCGGTATTTATGGCAATGATCTGTGCCGATTGTTCCATCCCGGCGCGGTGCTGAATCTGTCCTGAAATGCCACAGGCAATGTATAATTTCGGACGCACCGTAATGCCGGTCTGCCCAATCTGCCTTGGAGCATCGACATACCCGGCATCAATTGCAGCACGCGAAGCGCCCACTTCGCCACCTAAAACTTCTGCCAGTTCAAACAGCAATCTGAAGTTTTCCCTTGAGCCCACACCATAGCCGCCCGCCACGATAATCGGCGCTCCCTTGATGTTCAATTTGCTCTTTTCCATGTGCCGCTCAATGATCTCCACAACAAAATCGGAATCATCCACATAATCAGGCACATTGAGATTCACCACCTTTCCCTTGTATTTTGGGTCGAGAACACTTTTTTTCATCACTCCCTCGCGAACGGTTGCCATTTGCGGGCGACAATCGGGGTTTATGATGGTGGCAATGATATTTCCGCCAAAAGCGGGACGAATCTGATACAGCAGATTCCCATAGTTCTTATCTGTCCTTCTTTCATAATGGCTGCCGATTTCCAGACTGGTGCAGTCGGCAGTGAGACCGCTATGCAGTGCAGAAGAGACACGCGGACCCAAATCCCTGCCGATGGAAGTGGCGCCCATCAGAGCAATCTGCGGCTCTTTTTCCTTGAATAATTTTACAACCACCGAAGTATGCGGCAGGGTCTGGTAGGGATACAATCTTTTGTCGTCGGCAAGATAGAGTGTATCCACACCGTAAGGGATCACCTGTTTGGGCACTCCTTCAAGTTTGTGTCCTACTGCAACCGCTTCAAGGCTGCATTTCAGTTCGTTGGCCAGCGTTCTGCCTTTGGTGAGCAGTTCAAGGCTCACTTCGGCCACCTGCCCGTCTTCTATTTCGCAATAAACAAATACATTACTCATTTTCATTTGATTTTTTTCGGGAAACTAACCGATGACATGGTTGTCAATCAGTTCAATCATCATATTTTCAATAGCAGCATCCGAGTCCGAAATCGCTTTTGAATCCTTAGCCTGAAGCACCACATTCACAATGGTCTTTACTTTTGTCGGCGAACCTTTCAAGCCAAGCTGGCTGGCATCCGATTCAATATCGTTGACTGACCACTCCGGGATGTTCAGATCCGGCCTTTCGTTATAGAAATGCGTGTAATCCTCGTTGGCGCGCTGCAGCTCAGTGACGGTTTTGGCACGCTTATACCGCATCAGCAGTTTGGCATTGCGCACACGGCATTCGGGCGCTGTTCCGTTAACGGTCATAACCAGCGGCAACCTGCATTTCACGGTTTCTACTCCCCTGTCGAGACGGCGCTTCAAAGCAATATGCTCATTTTTCAGCTCCACAATTTCTTCAACATAGGTAACCTGCAACATTTCCATTTTTTCGGCAACCTGCGGGCCTACCTGAGCCGTGTCGC
This sequence comes from uncultured Mariniphaga sp., assembly GCA_964624645.1. Lineage (GTDB taxonomy): Bacteria > Bacteroidota > Bacteroidia > Bacteroidales > Prolixibacteraceae > Mariniphaga. Next base: position 7,689 of record CAZVAD010000093.1, on the reverse strand, counting down.
CGTCAATCGCTTGCCGTCCGGCAATGATCAGGTCGATCTTTCCCATTTTCCTCAGCGCCTGACTGAGTGCATAGGAAGTAGCCAGTGTATCGGAGCCTGCAAAAGCCCTGTCAGTGAGCAAAATTCCACCGTCTGCTCCTCTGTATAACCCTTCGCGGATAATTTCCGCCGCACGTACAGGTCCCATTGTCAAAATTTTTACCGTTGTTCCCGGATACTGGTCTTTGATGCGCAGCGCCTGCTCAAGCGCATTCAGATCTTCAGGATTGAATATTGCCGGCAGAACCGCACGATTCACCGTTCCATCGGCCTTCATGGCGTCCTTGCCCACATTCCTTGTGTCGGGAACCTGCTTGGCCAATACAATAATTGAATACGTTTTCATTTAAAAAAGATTGATTTGTCAAAAATCTCTTAGAAAAACGGATTAATCTTTTTCTAAAGAGGCATCAAATATAGGAATGTTCTTTAAAAAATAATTTATAATAATATCCTAAAGTCCTTTATATGAAGGCTGATTCAATGGACAAAAAATATTGTCCCGAAAGTGTTTCATACAAAAATTGCTGTTTTGATTTTTAGCACCAAAAGTTCTGCAAGTACGCGCTCTGCACAAATACAAATTATGCAAATTATTGAAGAAATCATATCGAAAGAGGATAGATTGAATACGATTTTGAAAATGCCCCTGGAAGCCCTGATGAAACCTGAGCGTGACGTTCCATGATAGGGAAGGGAGACAAGGAGATGGGGAGATGGGGAGACAGACGTACAATGCGTTTTGCCCGCGCAGAATATGAAGAGCTAAACCTGCTCCGGTTCAAAACCGAACTCCAAAATTGATGGCAATGCCTGCATCCCGGCTGAGGTTGCCTGTCCACAGGCTGCCATGATCAAAGGCAAACTGCATTCCGGTAAACAGATGCTGCTTTTTGGGAAATGTATAGGTGAAGGCAGCCAGCGAATAGAACTGATTTCTGACCTTCTCATATTTTGGTGAATAACGGCCATAATTCTGAGAATATGTAGCCATAATTTTATATTCCACCGGTTGGGATAAATTTCCCGAAATACCAAAGTGAAAAGCTTCAAAGCGATTGTTTTCAGGCCCGGCAGAAATTTCGTTTGCTGTGTATCTGAGAGGCCCGAACAGCGGAGTCCCGATTATAAACCCTTTATAGGTATATCCTGACTTATATTGTGAATGAGAGAAGTAGTTATCTGCTCCGCGCGGCAGGTGCCTGCCCGTCTTCGGATCAGACGATGGACCGCTCTGGTGCTTGGTATGAACATATTCCAGCAAAACATTCTGAACCAGTTTTCTCCTTTTAAAATTGAGAAGAAGTGTGTACATATTATCAGGGTAATTTGCCAGATAGGTGCCCGAGCCGTCTTCAAAAATATGGGTAACCTGAAAGGTTCCGGTTATTTTTTCAAAAGATTTTGCAAAAGAAATCTGATACTGTCCAAGCTGGTTTCCAAGCGCATTCGGAATTCCAAGCCTTTCAATGTAATAGCTGCCTGAAAATACAGCTTTGAGGTAATTTTTAAGATTTTCTTCGTGAACATCCCGGTCAATATCACCTCCCCAGAACACAAGGTGATCCAGCCCTGCGGCAACCTGAACGGTGCGGGGTGAACCAACGCGTAAAAAGAGGTTTTTATGGTGCAGCCGGGCTTTCGGAACTGCGCGGTTTTTTTCCAAAATTCCCTCTTCAAACAGACCGGCAACGGAGAAATTACTGCTTCCGATGCGGATAAAATTGTTTGTGCCGATTCGGAGCCGCGGATGCGGCGGTGCATTTCGTGTAATATCAAAATTGCCGTTGGAGGGCGACAAGCCGGCCATACGCACCGAGTCGGCAAAAAGACCGCCTGTGAAACGGAAAAGTTTCGTTTCAAAGCCGCCGTATAATTCGGGCAAATTGTAAGTGGTATTTGCTGTTTGCCTCAGGTTGGTGTTAATTCCCGCAAAAAAGGAATGGTTTTCATCCGGCAGCCGGTAACGGGCTTCTGCGCCAAAGTGAATGAATGAATTGTGCCGCTCAGCAGAAGCAACCTGCCCCAGTTTGTTTGTCCAGAAATAAAATGGCTGACGTCCCGGATTGCTCAGGTATGTTTCCAGACTGGCGCTTCCTCGTACCGTTAAGCTTTGTGCCATAGCAAATCCCGAAAAAAGGAAAAATGTAAAAAGGAAAAAAACAGCCCGGCGGATGGTTGATATTTTGCTGTAATGAAGCTTCATAAAATTGAATATTGCATGAAATGCAAAAGTTGGCTGAACTGTATCTGCTTTGCGGAATCATACCTTCCCGGATGGTTCAGGCATTTTTCAGTCTGCTTTTTTGTTTTTCTCTCCTTTTTCCTGCCCGTAACCATAGCCGTAGCCATATCCATAGCCGTAACCGTAGCCATAACCGTAACCCTGCGCAAAACCATAGTTGCGCTTACCAAGCCGAATACTGTTTACAATAATGCCCACCCCCTTTAACTGATGTTTTTCAACTTCTCCCAGTGCAACTTTCAGCGCCTGCTTGTGGGTTTGTTTATGACGAACGATAAAGGCATTGGCGTCAATCAGCTCCCTGAGCTGATACATGTCTGCCACATAGCCGACAGGCGGCGTATCCAGAATGATTGCATCGTATTTTTCCTTCAGCATTTCAATCAGTTCCAGCAATTTATCATCAGTCAGCATTTCTGACGGATTTGGCGGCACTGCCCCTGCCGGAATCAGATGCAGGCGGGGATGCTTGGTTTTGAAAGTAATGTCTTCAAGCCCCACTTTTCCTATAATATAATCCACAACACCCAAATCCGAATCCAGCGAAAACTCTTCGGAAAGTCTGGAGTTACGCAAATCCAGGTCAAGCAATACCACCGATTTATTCATCAGCGCGATGGATGATGCAATATTTACAGCGTTATACGATTTTCCTTCTTTTGGGAAAGCGGATGTTACTGCAATTACCGGTTTGTCTTTTCCTTTCGTGATTAAATTCAGTTTGGTGCGGATTGCCCGGAATGGCTCACTTGCCGGCGAGTTGGGTTTGTCCAGCACAAGGGTCCGGCTGTCAGACTCCTGTTGGTTGTAGAAAACGTGCCCGATTATCGGAATGTCGGTGATGGCTTCAATATCCTCCTGCGAAGTCACTTTTGTGTTGAAAAAGTCTTTCAGAAAGATAATTCCCACAGGAAGAGCAATTCCCAGAAGCAGCGCAATGGCGTAAATCATCATTTTTTTAGGTTCCACAGGGCCTGTGCCGACTATCCGTGCCTCTTCAATAACCTGGCTGTCCGAAATATTGGAAGCTTTGGCAATTTGCGCTTCCGAAAGTTTTTGCAGCAGAAAAGTGTAGGTTTCATTGTTCAGCTTGTATTTGCGTTCAATGTTCACAAAACTTCTCTCTGTGGCAGGCAACCGCCTGACCTGCGCCTCAAATACCCGGATGCGCTGATTCAGGTTTTCCAGCGCCATATCCGATTGGGAGATGATATTTTCCACATTTTCGCGCAGAGACCTTTTCACGCTCTCCATCTGTGCATTCAGCCGGACGATGGTGGGGTGCTGTGAGCTTTGGCGAATAGATGTCTGTCCCGACTTTTCCGTTATCAGCTCATTCAGCTGGAGAATCAGGCTGTTCAACAGCGGGTCCTGAATTCCCATTGCCGACGGCGCAATCACCGTTTCGGTTTCCTGCCCGGTACTTTTCCTGATGTAGTCGCGCAAATAGTGATAATACTTATTTTGTGTTTCCAGCGCAACCTTCTCCTTGTCCAGCTCCTTCATCTGTTCAAGCAGTTGTTGTGACTGCACGGAGATGTCGAGCAACTGGTGCTGACTCTGAAAAGTTTCCATCCGCGTTTCGGAAATGCTCAAAGAATCCGAGATATTCTGCAGCTGCGTACTGATAAACTGAATGGTGCGGTTGGCGTTTTCATTCTTTTTGTGCAGGTTGTCAAACTGAAAAACTTCGGTGAGCTTGTTCAGAAAATCCACGCCTTTCTCCACATTATAGTCACGGATTTTCAGCAACAGGATGGAGGTTTCCTTGTTCTGCAGGGATACTTCAAGTTTCTCCCGGTATTTTTTAATGAGTGAACTTCTTGAGTGAAACCTGAATTTATAATTGTTTGCCGATTTGGGATTGAAATGCTCATTCAGTAAAATGGTAAAGGAGAAACTTTCAGACTCCACCTTTACGCCCGGCTCCAGCTCCCTGGAAAATGAAAACCCGTTCAGCTGCCTGATCTTTGCATCTTCGGTGTAGCTGTAAACCGTAACGTCCTGCTCGTCCAGTTTCACCTGAAGCTGTCCGTCGGGCAGAATATTCAGGTTGAAATCGGCATCAATAATCTGCGGATGATTCTCCTGCCAGATCACATGAAAAGGCACTTCCTTATAGCGCTCACTGACGGCAATTCTGCCCACGGCATAATAGCTGACTTCAAAGTCAAGCTCCTGCAAAGTCCGCGTAACAATCGGTGTGGACTTCATAATTGCCATCTGATTGTAGATGTTGCGCATACTGTTCATCACACCCAATCCCTGAAAAATATTGCCGGTTCCGCCCATCAGCGACGAACCGGTTTTTTCCTCTTCCACCAGCACAGTGGAGCTGATTTCGTAAACAGGCGTGGTGTACCGGTTGTACAGATATGCTGCGGCAAATGTGAGCATCAAAGCCAGAGCAAACCAGTACCAGTTAAAAAGATACTTAAAAACAATCCTTTTTAAATCAACGGTTTCGTCGTTATTGTTTTGCAGATTAACAGCGTTGTTCATTTCCTGAAAATTCATTACCTGAAAAGATTAAGAATAAGCAACCCGATGGATACGATGGATGCTGTGATGTTCAGCGGAGTGGCATAGGCCATGTTTTTGGCTCCGTATATTTTCGTGCGGTGCTCCACATAAATAATATCATGCGGAAGAATGTAATAATAAGGGGATTGCACGATCTCCGGGTCAGTCAGGTCCAGCTCGGCAATATGTTTTCCTTCGGGGTATTCACGGATGAGTTTTACATTTTTCATATTTCCGAAATCGGAGATATCGCCTGCCGTGCCCAATGCTTCAAAAATGGTAAGCTGATTTTTCACCATCAGTTTCTGACCGGGAGTTCTGACTTCACCCAAAACGGTAATGTTCCGGTTTACCAGTTTCACAAACACTGCTGCGCTTTCCAGGTAGTTGTCCACTTTTTCCTGAAGGAGTGAACGGATTTCCGCCGTGGTCATTCCTTCCACTTTTATATTGCCCAACTGCGGATATGAAATTTCACCGTGTTCATCCACCAGATAGGTGATCAGCTCCAGGCTTCCGCTGCTACTCCCCATTGAACCATAGGTTCCCTGCGTGTTGGTGAGGTTCAGAAATGCTGCATTGGCAGGATTGTCGCTGATTACCTGAATAAAAAGCTGATCGTTGGGTTTTATTTTATATTCCCCCGGGATTGGCCCCTGCGGATAAATCATTCCGGTTTCAATGCCATTCATGTAGGTGACTTCGTGGAGGGGCGTGCTGCAGGAAACTACAAGTAAAAGAATCAATACAGGTAAAAAAGATATACCCCGGCCCCAAAGGTTGTTGTTTTGCATAGCCACTTTTTAGAATTAAAGTGCAAAGGTAATTATTTATTTTGTGTCAGTACAACTATTTCAAGACACGTTTGTCAGTTCCTTTTTGTTTTGGTAATCCGAATAATAGGAATTTCTTGAGATATATTCCGGAACCAGACGCATCATTTCATCAACAAGCCGTATGCTGCTCAGATCGTCCACATGGTCAACAAGCCAGGAGACCCGTGCATTCACTTTATTATAGTCATGCTTCCGCACTTTTCCGATCATTATCTTCCTGTTGTGAGTCGGCAGCATATCCTCTTTGTCATCAAGCAGTTCCTCATACAATTTCTCGCCCGGACGAAGGCTGGTAACTTTAATTTCAATATCCTTTCCGGGAGTCAGTCCCGACAATGAAATCATTTTTTTGGCAAGGTCATAAATCCGCACAGGTTTGCCCATGTCAAAAACAAATATTTCACCGCCTTTGCCCATGAAGCCTGCTTCAAGAACCAGCTGGCAGGCCTCGGGTATTGTCATAAAATAGCGGGTGATATCTTTGTGGGTAACCGTAACAGGACCGCCTTTTTCAATCTGCTTTTTAAAGAGCGGCACAACGGAGCCGTTGGAGCCAAGCACATTTCCAAATCGTGTGGTGATAAATCTGGTGGAAATGTTTTCCAACTGGGCAAGCGACTGAATGTAAATTTCGCTGATTCTTTTGGTTGCGCCCATCACGTTGGTTGGGTTCACCGCCTTGTCGGTTGAAATGAACACAAATTTATCCACGCCAAATTCAATGGCCATGTCGGCAAGAAGTTTCGTACCGCCCACATTCACGCGCAATGCTTCGGCGGGAAACTCCTCCATCAGGGGAACATGCTTGTATGCCGCCGCATTGAAAACGATTGACGGCGCATATTTTTTGAAGACCTTCCGCACGCTGGCCGGATTGGTTACATCCCCGACAATTGCCTCAAATTTTGTATTGCTTTTGTTCAACAGAATTTCCTGCTGCAAATCATATAAAGCCGATTCCGCCTTATCAAACAGGATGACCTTTTTCACACCGAAAGCAATCAGCTGGCGCACAATCTCCGAGCCGATTGAACCGGCAGCGCCGGTAACCAGCACCACCGAATCCTTCAGTCCGTTTTTGATTTTGTCGAAATCAAGCTGAATGGCTTCTCTTCCCAACAAGTCTTCGATTTTAATTTTTCGGATATCCTGCATTCTCAGACTTCCGTTCAGCCAGTCGGACACATGCGGCACTTCCTTCACCAAGATGTTATGTTGCTGGCACATGTCGGTAATTTCCCACAACCGCTGCCGGGTGATGTTTTCCGGATTGATAGCTATGATTATCTCCTCCACATCATGCTTTGGGATAATTGTGTCAAATGCCTTTTCGGGAGGATAAACCGGAATGCCTGCTGAGATTTTATGCTGCAATGAAGGGCTGTCGTCAATAAAACCTACCAGCTTCATTTCGGAAGAGGAATCCAGCATCAGCGCCTGCCGTGCCATCTGTCCCAGATTGCCTGCTCCAAAGATCATCGCATTTTTGGTTGAGCCGGGTTTTAACAGAAAATTATTGAAGATTATTTTTGCCAGAAGCCTGGAAAAGCTGAGCATTATAGTGGCCGTAAAAACCATAATGATTATCACCGTGTAGGGAATGACCAATGCATTAAATGCACCGGACTGCCTCAGGATGAATGATATTGCAAATAAAACCCCACCGGCGTATGACATGGAGGAAAGGATTTTCAGAATATCCCTTGTTGTGCTGCGCCGCAATATTCCGGCATAAGTTTTTGTGTGATAATAGCACAATAAAAACACCGGCATGATGATGTAAAGATGCTGCACTTTCATGTTGGCAGAGACTTCCCGGAAATCGAAATCAAACCGCAACAGAAACGCAAAAGCCCAGGCAACAAGCACTACTACAAGATCAAATAGCAGAACAAACCATCGGGGCAAAAAACGTTTGGAAAAATACTTAATGATATTCCTCACAATGTTGGTTTTATTTTTCAGCGTCTTAAAAAATGCAAAACTGATTTAAATTTTTAGCATAGTGCAATATTATATAAAACTTTTGAAATAGTGTTCAATTAC
>CAZVAD010000092.1:0-11366 GCA_964624645.1 uncultured Mariniphaga sp. | reverse complement strand
GAAAAAAACAAAACGCCGACTGACTTTAACGACTTTTTCTGAAGTTGTTCAGGTACATGTAATTACACAAAAAATCGCAGGAGTGATGCACGTTTTTAATACTTCTTCATTCAGGGTACTGTCCCAAAAAGTGTGTTATTGAAGAAATCGTATCGAAAGAAGATGGGTTGAATATCATTTTAAATGCACTACACGTATGCGTGGCGCTTTACCCAACCCGGAGGAACCATTCTATAACTGGTCGGAATTGCCCTTTATTCTGATGAGAAGTATTTCAAAGAATACGTCAGGCAATAAAAAAAGGAGAAACCAGCAGTCGCAGTTTTACAGCGATTTATCGCCGGAAAACAAGTACGGATTTCTCCTCTTCTCTATTAATCCAACCGTTGCTTAATTCACAATTGCGGCAATTCCCGCGCCGATAAGACTGGAATTCGGTACTTCCACAATTTCATAATAACGGCGATTTTCGCCTGAGAGGAACCCTTGCAGGAATGACTCAAACATCACCTGGAAGTTGTTCATTTTGTAGAATGTGGTTCCTTCAATAGTCATCAACACGGGCTTGTCGGCAGTTTTTGCCTTGTCTGTTTTCAGAATCACAGCGGCCAGACTGGCAGCAGTCAGTTTTGCAGCGCGCTGAATCAGAGTATTGATGATTTCGGAGGCTGCTTTTTTGTCGTCTTCAGTAATCAAAACCGTGGACAAAATATTTGACGGCAAATCAATCCCGCAAACGAACTTGTTCACTTCTTCGGAAGTGAGTTCGCCAATATTTTTCATTTTCACCTTGGTTTCAGCGCTGAATATATCCTCTTCCGCCGCCATTTTGAGTGCTGTAGTGCAAAGTCCGCCAAAGTAACCCCCTGCAATCATTTTTTCAAAAGTATAACGTCCCGGAAGTTTTGTCGTGTTATCAAAAGCAATGTCGATATCCGAGCGGGGCATGAGATTGAAATTGCCCGTTTCGATATTGATAATCTGGGCTTCGCCTGCTTTCAGACCCGGAGTTTTTGTGATATTTTTATTTTGCTCAATGTAGCACGCATTTGTTCCCGTTCCCAGAATGAAACCGATATAGGTATCAAATTTGCGTCCTGCAGTGGCGGCCTGTCCGGCAAGCAATGTGGAGACAGTATCATTCATCAGCACAATCTTTTTTTCAGGGGTTCCCATTGCTTCCAGCAGATTTTTACCTACCATTTGCCCGATAACTTCCGGAGCTTTCACTTCCTTGCTCCATTCCAGAAGTTTACCGTCCTTGTCGGGATAAATTTCAACCGCATAAGAAAAGCAGAAGCCGATTTTATCGGAAACATCGGTGTAGCTGGTGAGATAGGCTGCCAGCGTGGCGAAAAACTCCTTGTTGGACAACTCCTCATCAATAGCCGGCATTTTCCGTTGCTGCAGGTTTTCTGTCACGAGTTGCATTTCGTTGTCGAAATACATTTTCACTGCCCTGAAATTGGTTCCGCCCGCATCAATTGCCACAACCGGTTCGTTGGGGGTGATTTTTCCCTCGGCGCCAATGTAGGTGGGAATCATCTGCAAAGAACCCGGTTTTCCTTCGAGGCCGAGATTCATTTCAGAAATGAAATCATCAGCAATGAACTTGATGTCAATTTCTGAGGATGCAATTTTGTGTTTTTTAATGAATTCTTTTGTCTTGCTCATAACTACTTTTACTTTTTTAAATGAATTTTTGCTTTATTTTTTGTGTTGAATATTCCGTTGCAAAATAAGTAAAATCCCTGAAGCTCCTACAATATATTCTCAATTTTAAACACCCAGGCATAGGAGCCGGGACTATCCAATACCGTCAGCGACGGCGGATTGATGACAAGCCGGTTTCCTGTTTTTCTTGAAACGATTTTCCCGTTGAACCCGAGCAGGGAGACTTTTCCGTTTTTACTTATCCCTTTTATTTCAATCGGGCTTTCCGGGAATTCAGTGCAGAGCACGTAAAGATCGTTTCCCTTTTTGGTGAAAAATACCTGTCCGGTTTCATTAGCTTCCGCCCCTTCCCATTTTCGTGTTTCATATATGGCCTCTCCGTTGACGTCCAGCCATTTGCCAATATCCAGCAGGCGTTGCTGCTGGATGACCGGAATGCGCCCGTCGGCTGTCGGGCCAACATTGAGCAGAAGGTTTCCTCCGGCGGCAACTTTAGCAATCAGCATACCTATCAATGCATCTGACGTCATATAGTGGCTCAGGTCTTCCACCTGATTGTAGCCAAATGAGTTTCCAATTCCGCGGCACTCTTCCGTCGGGCGTATGATTTTATCCGCACCTTGCGGGCCGTGCTTTGAGTCGTATTCCGTGGTGAAATACCCGCCGTGCACTCCGCGGGTCTCTTTTCCCCAGCGGTCGTTGACGCAAACATGGTCTTTCACAGGCGATTCATTGTAGAGCCATGCCAGAAATTCGGTGCTTTTCCATTTTTCACTGGGGTATGCCCATTCGCCGTCAGGCCACACAATGTCCGGTTCGTAGCGGTTCACCAGGTCTTTCATCTGGGGAATCATATGCTGGTCAACATATTTATCCGGGTCATTGAGGTACAGGGGATTATACCATTCATAAAGCGAATAATAAAATCCCATGCGCAGGCCGGCATCTTTGACGGCCTGGGTCAGGTCGCCGCAAATGTCGCGGTGCGGGCCGATATCCATGCTGTTCCAGTTCCAGCTGTGTTCGCTGGGCCAGAGAGCAAAACCTTCGTGATGCTTCGATGTGAGCACAACATATTTTGCGCCTGCCTTTTTGAAGAGTTCTGCCCATTTTTCCGGCTCAAAATGCTGCGCTTTCCACAGGGGGGCAAAATCCTGATACTGAAAATCTGCACCATACATATTGTTATGATATTCCCGGAACAGCTTTCCGGCTTTGCTCTCTTCATTGCTCCGCCACCAGTACCATTCCGCATATTTGGCGTAAATACCGATGTCGGCATCGGCAGGCGCCCATGCAGGCACGGAATATACGCCCCAGTGAATGAAAATGCCAAATTTCACATCTTCAAACCAGCCCGGCACCGGACGACTGTCAATGGATTCCCAGGTTGGCTGATACTTTTGAGCTGCTGAACAAAAAGTAATAAGCAAAAGAAAAAGCGGAATAAAGATTTTTTTCATCGGAAATGGTTTTTAAACTTGTTTTTATGAAATCAAAATATCAGTAAACAAATGGCTGTCTTTTACTTTCCGTTAAATTCCCGGACGGCTTTCAGCATGGCTACAATGTTTTCCACCGGCGTATTGGCCGGAATATTATGCGCAGCGCTGAAAATGAAACCACCGTTTTTTGAATAAGCCTCACTGTTGCGCAACACCTCTTCACGTACCTGTCCGGGTGTTCCGAAAGGCAGTGTTTCTTTGGTATCCACCCCTCCGCCCCAAAAAACCAGACTCCGCCCATATTTTTCCTTCAGCTTTTTGGGATCGAGTCCTGATTCTTTGACCGGAGCAGGATTGATAATATCAAATCCTGCTTCAATGAATTTCTCAGGATATCCTTCGTTCATTCCCCCGGAATGTTTAAAGGTTTTCCACGAGGTATTCTCATGGATCCAGTCATTCATTTTTTTGTAATAGGGCAGCCAGATTTCATCAAATTGCCCGGGAGAATAAGAAAATTCAGGTGGGCCAAAGTCAGTGCCGCAGAGAAATACCGCATTGATTTTGTCTCCGGTAACGGCAAAAATCCGTTTCATGTTTTCAATGGCGATTTCACTCTGGCGGTCAAAAATCTTTCGGATAAAGTCAGGTTTCGCGGCAACATATTTCTGCCACAGCTTTATGTCCCGGATTCCTTTAGGGCGGCGGAGTTTCATGCCGGGTATCTGCGCGGGATTTCCCAGCGAAGTGCCGTTAAACGTTGCCACCACAGCCTTTCCAGAGGCAAAAGCCCTGTTGACCGCAGTGCGCCAGTGCTCCAACTCCTTCTCATCAACTAACCCGAACTCTTCCAGATTATCGTCAGCATTCAGCTCCTCCTCATTAACCGGCCCCTGCCTGTTGATGGCTTCAAAAGCAAAACCCGCCGCCGGCATTTTAGCAGCAGGAGGAAAGGTGGTGTCGCCTTCTGGATACATGAGAATGTCGCCCTTCTCATCGGAAGTAACATGAAACCCCATGGGGACCATTACCCGCTGCCGCCAGGGGGTTTTCCACTCCTTAAACGGCGCCTGATTGTGAAATCCGAATATGTTGTTTTTACAGCATACCCCAACCACGTCAATACCCACCGGGTCAATAAGTTCCCAATCCACATCACCCGACATTTGAAAGGGGTCAATCACACGGAGGGGCTTCCTTTGTAATCCGAAATGCCTTCTCAGCTTTGACAGCGCCCTGATGTGAATGCCAGTTACGCTGGTAGCGCCTAAATCCAGCACAATCCGCTCAGGTTGTTGGTGATTTATAGTTTTTAAAAACTGTTCTCGTGCGTTCATGTCTGTAATTTTTTATTCTAAGTTTGAAATGGCTAATCTACTTTTTAAATCCCAATTTTTAAAATTTTGTTTACAAATATACAGAAATGGAATTCAAAATTGGAAAACCGGAAAACGTGGCAAAAGGGTAAAATGAGCAGACTTATTTTTCAGTTGCAGATGTTGGAAATCTGAAATCAATTTTGAGCCTGCTGCATGATTCCCGGAGCTGTCCTAAGTTTCAAAATAACTACGAACAAATAGGTACAAAAAAAGGCACCCGGAATTCAGCAAAGTGAATTCCGGATACCTTTTTCATTTTTTGAAATACTCAAACCTTAATCGGGATAGTATTTTGAGTGAGCATCGCGCTCGCTTTTGTTTACCATGGTGTAAACGGATACTACGAGTGCAAGCGCCGCCAGTGCTAAAATTATCCAGTTAAAAAACTTGGTGTCTGCCGGGCCGCCACCACCGCCGCCCGCTGCAAACGCATAATTCCGTGCTTGTTTTGGTTTGTCGCCGGTTACAATTACTTTCCCTTCCATGTACGGATGTGGTGCACACATATAGGTATATTCACCCTGCTTAGTAACTGTGAACTCGTAACTTTCGGCGTGTGCCATCAATGGCGAATAAAAAATCTCAGGCCCTTCTTTCACAATAACATTATGAATCCCGGAAAATTCACCTTCTGCAAATGCAAAAACATCTTCATTGATCCATTTGATTTTTGTGCCCGGGGCAACTTGTATTATTTTGGGATAATAGGAATTCCCGATAATATGTACGGTCACTTCGCTGGTTTCACTGTCATACACAACCGGCACGTCCACGTCGGGAGAGCCGATTCCAAAAGGAGTAATGGTGCGCAAAGCCTGGCTCCTGTACTCTTCCATCTCTTCCTCGGTGTAGGCGATGCCTTCAGCAAGGATGGTTTTCGGGGTTTTGGCCTCCGGGTCACAGGTGATGTACCCCAGCGCGCCCCGGTCGGTTGATCCCACGGCATGGGAAAGCATGAGATAACTCCCTTCATCCGGCGGAATCCGGAATTCAATGACCCACGAGTCTGATGGGCCGGCAGTAACCGTCTGCCCGCCAACTTGCTTGTTTACGGGATTTCCCTGCCAATAGGCAAAATCCCAGATTATTCCGACAATGTGAAATGTGGAGACCAGATTCGGGCCGGCATTCAGAAAGTAAATCCTGACGTAATCCCCCGGCTTGCCTAAAATCGGCTCTTCAAGATACCTGAACAATTTGCCGTTGAATGCGGTGTACATGGGCCTTCCCTGTCCGTCAACAGCATCCTTGCCGCTTGCATAGTACTCATGTTGAATAAGATACAGTTCAATGTCCGGTTCTTTATTCAGTACGCGCTCCAGCTCGTATTTTTTCTTCGGTTTGACAACAATCATCCCGTATTGCCCGAAAATAATGTGCATGGGGATAGCATGTCCGCCGGGAGCACAGTGATACATATAAACACCGGGCATATTGGCTTTAAAGACAACCGTAGCGCTGTCACCCGGTAAAATTTTTCCAAGATATTTTGATGTTTGTGAATTCACAGCATGAATGGAAGCGCCGTGAGGAAGATCCCCTTTATTGACAATGGTGAATGAAACAACGTCTCCTTCGTCAACAATAATGTTTGTTCCGGGAACTTTGTTGTCAATGGTGAAGCCTTTGTAAACCACCCCATTACCAATGTATGTATCGCCTTCTTCAAGTGTGACTCTCACATATTTATCGGGTTTTGTGTTTTGCGGAACGTAGCTGGTTGCCGGAATCGGCAGGCTGTTGTCCCGATTGATGATATCCCAGAATTCCAATCCGTCTTCACCGCCCTGGGCTGTTGCCGGGGCAGATGCCGGAGCCGCTGCGGGGGCAGGACTTTCAGCAGCGCTTGAGCCACCTGCTGCGCCAAAGGAAGAGACTCCCGGAGCATGTGTCCCGGCGAGCATTGCGTCCAGTGCAGTGGGACTGATGTCTGTTATAGACATATTGTTCATGGCCAGCACATCGTTCACCCATTTTACGGAAGATTTCCCATGAGATGACTGCGCTGCAATGGTAGCTCTCAGCTCTTTTGAAATCAAACTGTTAAATTTGTTGTCTTCGAGAATGCTCTGCAGAAAACTCCGATTGCAAGCCTCACAGGCATCCGCTTTGGGAGAGAGCAGAAAAAGAAAGGCAATGATTACAAGGCCTTTAAGCGATTTTAATGTCAATAATGATGTATTCATCTTTTAAAGATTTTAAGATTTTTGGAAACAAGTAAAAAACAAAATATATACAATAAGGCATTATTGTATATTAATAATAAAAATTAGGGTTTTTTGTTCAATGCTATTCCATAAAAAATAATGAACCAGGAAGAGTTAAAACAACCTGATCCGTTCTTGTAGTCTCGTGGGTGGGAAACAGGAGACTGCATGGATAAAAAGACATACTAAACATTAGAATATATGGGAGTATTCCCAAAGATATCTTCTTAGTGGTTTTCAGCTCATATCCATTGGGCAAATGGAGCAAGTACTTACCCAGCCCTGTCAGGGATGGTAACTATATATCTGTAACTTATTGGTTATTTCACCTCAGAGCCGTTTGTAACATTTTGGTCGGGTGAGACAATTGAAAAAGAGCCGTCAGCATTTTCTGCGCACAAAATCATTCCCTGTGACTCAATGCCCTGAAGTTTTTTAGGTTCCAGATTTACCAGAACGGATACTTGTTTACCAATCAGGTCTTCGGGTTTGTAATATTCTGCAATTCCTGAAACCACTGTGCGTTTTTCAAAACCGACATCAATTTTCAGTTTCAGCAATTTTTTGGTTTTTTTCACTTTTTCGGCTTCGATCACTGTTCCCACACGAATATCCATTTTGCCAAAATCGTCAAAGGCTATACTTTCCCGCGCCGGATTAACCTTGACATCAGTCAGTTCATTCTCTTTTTTAGTATTCTGTAATTTTTGAAGCTGGGCTTCAATTGTGCTGTCCTCAATTTTTTCAAATAGCAATTCCGGTGTGTTGATCTGATGCCCGGCGACAATTAAGTCGGCGCTGCCAGCTTTCTGCCAGTCCTGTTTTTCAAAGCGGAGGAATCCGCGCAGTTTTTCCATACTTGCCGGCAGGAAAGGCTCCAGACAAATGGTGAGATTGGCGGTAATTTGCAGGCAAATGTTCAGAATGGTCTCCACCCGCCCGGGATTGGTTTTCCATATCTTCCACGGCTCTTCATCCGCCAGGTATTTATTTCCCAACCGTGCCAGTTCCATCGCATTTTTCAATCCCTCGCGAAAGCGGAAATTGTTGAGGCTTTTTTCTATTTCATTTTTTATGGTTGAAATCGAATGAAGCGTATCGTTGTCATATTCCGTCAGCTCGCCACGAGCAGGCGTTTTCCCGTCAAAATATTTGTTGGTGAGCACAAGTGCACGGTTCACAAAGTTTCCAAGAATAGCCACCAGTTCATTGTTATTCCGCGCCTGAAAATCCTTCCAGGTGAAATCATTGTCTTTCGTTTCAGGGGCATTGGCTGTCAGCACATATTTCAGCACATCCTGCTTTCCCGGAAATTCTTCAAGGTATTCATGCAGCCAGACCGCCCAGTTCCGCGAAGTGGAGATTTTATCGTTTTCCAGATTGAGAAACTCATTGGCCGGCACATTGTCGGGAACATTGTAGGTGCCTTCGGCTTTCAGCATACTTGGGAAAATGATGCAATGAAAAACGATGTTGTCTTTTCCGATAAAATGAATCAACCGCGTTTCCGGGTCCTTCCAGTATTTTTCCCAGTCGGGGGTCAACTCACGGGTGGCAGAAATATAACCGATTGGCGCATCGAACCACACGTAAAGCACTTTGCCTTCAACGCCTTCCAGCGGAACGGGAACGCCCCAGTCGAGATCGCGGGTAACCGCACGCGGCTGCAGCCCGCTGTCAAGCCACGATTTGCACTGCCCGTAAACATTGGGTTTCCACTCCTTGTGTCCTTCCAGAATCCATTCGCGAAGCCACGGCTCATACTGATCCAAAGGAAGATACCAATGCTTTGTCTCTTTCAGCACCGGCTTGTTCCCGCTGATCATCGAAGTCGGGTTAATCAGCTCGGTAGGACTGAGCGATGTTCCGCAATTCTCGCACTGATCGCCATATGCCTTTTCAAAGCCGCATTTGGGACAGGTGCCGATAATGTAACGGTCAGCTAAAAACTGCTGGTTCTCCTCATCGTAATATTGCTCCGAAACTTTTTCGATGAACTGTCCCTGTTCGTACATTTTCTTAAAAAACTCAGAAGCCGTTTCATGGTGAATGGCAGCGCTGGTTCTGGAATATATATCGAAGGAAATTCCGAAATCCTCAAACGATTTCTTGTTGATTCCGTGAAATTTATCAACAATTGCCTGTGGGGTAACATTTTCATTCTTTGCCTTGAGCGTAATGGGCACTCCATGTTCGTCGGAACCGCCGATAAGCAGAACATCTTCATTTTTCAGACGCAGATAGCGTGCATAGATATCCGCCGGCACATAAACCCCTGCCAGATGCCCGATGTGCAAAGGGCCGTTGGCGTAAGGAAGCGCTGTAGTGATTAAAGTGCGTTTAAATTCACTCATATTGAAACTTTCTCCTGAATTAAATGGTTTTTGTCATTAAAAACACAAAGATAGTGGAATTGAGCGAATAGATATTTAACAAATACTCAATATTAAGCATGATTTTATCCTGACGAAAGGCAATTGTTTTTCTGTTTTATATTTTTGTTTCGATATGAAAAATTTCTCACATATATTTTTTGACCTTGACGGCACGCTCACCGACAATACTGCCGGCATTGTGAATGCAGTGCAGCACACGGTTGACAAGTTGCAGTTAAAAGGATATGACGGAACACTTCCTGAAGGTTTTATCGGGATGCCCCTGCAGGAAGGATTTAAGAGCTTTTTTGCATTAAACGGATACAGCCCTCAATTCGTTGTTGACAATTTCCGTGAGTATTACTCACAACACGGGCTGCTCGAAAATGATCCCTATCCCGGTATTTCCGGCATGTTGGAAAAATTGCACTCCGAAGGCAAAAAACTCTATGTAGCTACGGCCAAATTGGAAAAATATGCCTTGCAGATTTGCGAACACTTTGGTTTTGACAAGTATTTCACAGAGATAAGAGGAGCAGATTACAACGGCAAAAAAGCCGACAAATCAACCATCATTGCAGACCTTCTGGAATCTCAGCAACTCACACCATCCAAAGAAATTGCTATGGTTGGCGATACAATTTTCGATGTTGAAGGGGGAAAATTGAATGGATTGACCACCGTGGCTGTCTCCTATGGATTCGGCAAAAAGGAATCTCTACAAAAAGCACAACCCGACTTTTGGGCAGACAATGTAAATGAATTACAATTCCTGTTAGGCTGTAAAAACTAAAAAATCTTTTCTTTTTTCAATCTTACCCTCATTGATAATTTCCGGTTTTTACTGTTGCCCTATCCGCGAATTAAACGGAAACACTTCTGACTCAATATGTGCCCCATTCATCAGCGCTTCAAGCTCTTTCACAAGCTCCTGATGCTCTTCTGCAATATTGTTTTGCTCCCCGGGGTCTGATGTGAGATCATAAAGCTCAGCAGTAGTTTCCCCCGGATTGAAAACATGATTCTTCACCAGTTTCCAGTCGCCTTTTCGCAAAGCTTTTCTTCCGCCCTGCTCATGAAATTCCCAGTAGAGGTATTCGTGCTGTTTCTGCTGACTTTTTTTTCCAAGCAACACGGGTAAAAACGAGATGCCGTCCACGTTTTCCGGTGTTTTGGCTCCGGTGATTTCTGCAATTGTCGGAAAAACATCCCAAAATGCCGAAATGTGGCCGGTTTCTGTACCAGGAGCAATTCTGCCATCCCAAACAGCAAGCATCGGCACGCGGATGCCGCCTTCGTAAAGATCACGTTTATACCCTCTGAAAACTCCGTTGGAATTAAAGTAATCGGGGTCGGCTCCGCCTTCCAGATGCGGTCCGTTGTCGGAAGCAAAAATGATGATTGTGTTGTCGTAAACATCAAGCTCTTTGAGTTTTGCCACAAGCTCTCCCACACAATCGTCCAAATAGTTAATCATCGCTGCAAAAGCTGCATGGGACTCGGGTTGCGAACCATAAGGCCCCAGCCGGTAATCTTCACCGTCATCAACTCCTTTGTACTCCTTTTTCCGGCGGATATTTGCCCCGGTGCTTCGCCATATATTTCTCAGGAACAAACAGTTCGGCATGTGGAATCGTTGTCGGATAAAACATAAAGAAAGGCCTGTTTTTATTGCTTTCAATGAACCGGAGCGCCTGTTCGTGGATTACCTCCGGCGCATATTGTCCGGTCTGTTTTCCCTGATTCCCTTCCAAAATCACTTTTTCCTGATTGTGCCATAAGTGCCAGGGGTAATAATTATGCGCCATCCGCTGGCAATTGTAGCCAAAAAACTCATCAAATCCCTGATGGTTCGGATCGCCTTCCGAACCGGGATAACCAAGCCCCCATTTGCCGAAAGCGCCGGTTGCGTAACCAGCTTCCTGCAAAGCTTCAGCAAGGGTGAAGGCTTTGGCTTCCAGCGGATACTGTCCTTCAGGCTTCCACTCTTTATTCCCGCGGATAAAGGTATGCCCGGTATGTTGACCGGTCATCAGCGCGGAGCGTGACGGAGCACAAACCGTAGTGCCGGCATAATGCTGGATAAATCTTATCCCGTTTTCTGCAAGTTTATCGATATGAGGCGTTGAAAACTGCTGTTGCCCGTAGCAGCTTAAATCACCATACCCCAGATCATCAGCCAGAATGTAAACAATATTGGGCTTTTGCAACTCTGCTTCCTGCTTTTGCCGGTTTTGACAGGCAGCGAGCAAAAGAAAAATAATGGAAAGGAAACGGATTGTTTTG
>CAZVAD010000091.1:0-11373 GCA_964624645.1 uncultured Mariniphaga sp. | reverse complement strand
TTATGTTGATGATTGTTTGTGTATTAGGTTCGTATATATAATAGTTGTGCGTCATTCCTAAAGACAACTATTGAATGGAAGAACAAATTCAAAACTATATCAAATCAGCCTTGTAAACCTTGTATAAAACATAGTGCACTTCGTGGTTAAGACTCTTTCTTACCACAGAGAACACAAAGAACCACGGAGTGTTTTTCTCTGTGTAACTCCGTGTAACTCTGTGGTGAGTTTTCTTTTTTACCACAAGGAGCACCATAAAAATATAAAATGCAAATCAGCTTAGTGAATCTTGTGTAAAACATTGTGCACTTCGTGGTTAAGCTCTTTTTTACCATAGAGAACACAGAGAACCACGGAGTATTTTTCTCTGTGTAACTCCGTGTAACTCTGTGGTGAGGTTTCTTTTTTTACCACAAGGAGCACCATAAAAATATAAAATGCAAATCCACTTAGTGAACTTTGTGTAAAACATTGTGCGCTTCATGGTTAAAACTCTTTTTTACCACAGAGAACACAGAGAACCACGGAGTATTTTTCTCTGTGTAGCTCCGTGTATCTCTGTGGTGAGTTTTCTTTTTTCCACAAGGAACACAAAGGGTTTCACAAAGGACACAACACATGCACTTGGGATTATAAGCAAAAAGGGTCGGGGTGACGAAACACATGCGGGATATGTACTAACAAAAAAAGGAGAACTTCTTTCGCTCTCCTTTCTTTTGGTTGACCCGCCAGGGCTCGAACCTGGACTCTTCTGAACCAAAACCAGACGTGTTGCCAATTACACCACGGGTCAATCATTTCGTGTCTTTTCGTTAAAGACGGTGCAAAAATATAAAATTTTTCATTACGGGGATTTTTGCAGGTCATTTTATTTAAAAGCCCACAGTTTGTTAGCTCCGTCTTAACCGGGAATATGCCATGCTTTTCAATTTCCGGAAATAAACCTACCGCAATCCCGTCAGTTTTTTGATTTCATTGAGCTTGTTCAGCGCTTCAATGGGAGTGAGGTTATTGATATCAATAGTGGAAATTTCATCACGGATCTGCTTCAGCACGGGATCATCAAGCTGAAAAATGCTAAGCTGGATACCCTCCCGCTTGGAACCGATTTCCTCCAGAGGTTTTGCCAGTTTTTCCCCGCCTTTGCTGCCCTCCAGCTTTTTCAGGATTTGCCCGGCACGTTTGGTAACCGATTTGGGCATTCCCGCCATGTTGGCCACATGAATTCCAAAGCTGTGGTTGCTTCCGCCGGGAACAAGCTTCCGCAGAAAAATCACATTGTTGCCCACCTCCTTCACCGAAACATTGAAGTTTTTCACCCGCGGAAAAGCGCCTTCCATCTCGTTCAGCTCGTGGTAGTGGGTGGCAAAAAGAGTTTTGGCTTTGGAGCGCGGATGTTCATGCAGGTATTCCACCACCGACCAGGCGATGGAGATGCCGTCATAGGTGGAGGTTCCGCGGCCAAGCTCGTCGAACAAAATGAGGCTGCGGTCGGAGATGTTGTTCAGAATGCTTGCCGCTTCGTTCATCTCCACCATGAAAGTGGATTCTCCAAGCGAAATGTTGTCGGAAGCGCCCACACGGGTGAATATTTTATCCACCAGTCCGATTTTTGCCACCTGTGCCGGGACAAAACTCCCCATCTGCGCCAGCAGCGTGATGAGGGCGGTTTGCCGGAGCAGAGCAGATTTCCCTGCCATGTTGGGCCCGGTGATGATGATGATCTGCTGATCCTCCTGATTCAGCAACACATCGTTGGCAACATAAGACTCCCCGATGGGCAGCTGGCGCTCAATCACCGGATGGCGCCCCTCCCTGATTTCAATTTCGACACTTTCATTCACTTCCGGCCTGAAATAACCGTAGCTTTCAGCACATTGTGCAAAGGAGAGCAGACAATCGGTTTGCGCCAGAATATATGAATTGAGCTGAATGGCTGAGATATATTCAGCAAGCGCCAGAATCAGTTCATTGAAAAGCCTTGTTTCAAGCGCCAGGATTTTTTCTTCGGCGCCTAAGATTTTCGACTCATACTCTTTCAGCTCTTCCGTGATATAACGCTCGGCGCTCACCAGCGTTTGCTTGCGGATCCACTCCGAAGGAACCTTCTCCTTGTGCGTGTTCCGCACTTCAATATAATATCCGAAAACATTATTGAACCCCACTTTGAGTGATGGAATTCCATGTTTTTCACTCTCTTTTTTCTGCAGCTGAACCAGATAATCCTTCCCTGAATAGGCAATTTCCCGTAAGTCATCAAGCTCTTCCGAAACGCCTTCGGCAATCACTTTTCCTTTGTTTACTGCGGTGGGCGGGTCCTGCACAATCTCTTTCTGAATTCGCTCACGGATGAGTTCGCAGGAGTTCAGTTGTTCGGCAAACCGGTTGAGCATTTTATTTCCGGCGGTGGCACAAGCCTGTTTGATGGGCACAATGGCATTCAGCGCATTTTTCACCTGCGCCGTTTCCCGCGGATTGATCCGACCAACCGCCACTTTGGAAATCAGCCGCTCCAGATCGCCGATCAACCGGAGATGATCCTCCAGATTCTCCCTCACTTCAGGATGTTTCAGGAAAAATTCCACCGTGTCGAGCCTTTCGCTGATAGGCCCGATATCTTTCAGGGGCAGCGCCATCCAGCGCTTCAACAGGCGCGAGCCCATGGGGGTGATGGTTTTATCAATCACCTGCATCAGGGACCTTCCACTTTCGTGAAGCGGATTGAAAAGCTCCAGATTCCGGATGGTAAAACGGTCTAACCAGACGTAGTGGTCTTCCTCAATCCGGCTCAGTCCCGTAATATGCTTTATCTGGTGATGCTGCGTCAGGTCGAGGTAATGAAGCACTGCGCCCGATGCAATAATTGCCAGGTGCATATTCTGGATGCCGTACCCTTTCAGCGAAGTGGTTTCAAAATGGCGCGTGAGCCGGTCGGTGGCAGCCGTATCGGTGTAAACCCAGTCATCCAGAGTGTAGGTGTAATACTTGCTTCCGAAAATTTCAGTGAATTCCTGTCCCCTACCCCGCTGAAACAGCACTTCCTTGGGCTGAAAGGAATTCAGCAGCTTGTCGATGTATTCATAACTTCCCTCGGCAGTCAGAAATTCGCCTGTTGAAATATCCATAAACGCCACGCCCGCTATTTTTTTATCAAAATGCACCGAAGCGAGGAAATTGTTTTCGCGGTTTTCCAGAATATTTTCATTGATGGAGACCCCCGGCGTAACCAGTTCGGTGATTCCGCGTTTCACGATTGTTTTGGCCATCTTCGGGTCTTCCAGTTGCTCGCAGATGGCAACCCGTTGCCCGGCGCGCACCAGTTTGGGCAGATAGGTGTCCAGTGCATGATGAGGGAAACCGGCCAGTTCCACGTAGCTTGCTGCGCCGTTTGCCCGGCGCGTGAGGGTAATGCCCAGAATCTCCGCCGCCCTGATGGCATCTTCTCCGAAAGTTTCATAAAAATCACCTACTCTGAACAGCAAAACAGCATCAGGATGCTGGTTTTTGATTTTATAATACTGCCGCATCAGAGGCGTTTCCGCATATTTTCCCTTTCCTGTCATAGAAAGCAAAGATAACAGTTTGTTTTTCCGAAAAAATATCGGGAAGTACTTTTTTATTCTGCCGTTCGTTTTATTCCGTTTCAAAAGCGCCAACGGGCAATGATTTTAATTTAAACAAAATAATTAACGACATTTAAATCTTTTTTTCAATCTTTGCAAAAGAATTCTATAAAGAACAAGAGTTATGAGTTGTGCAGGATGTGCGTTCAATACTATAGAAACTGACGAAAGAACCGGGATGTATAACTGGCGGAATGACTTGCCGGATACATCGGATCAAACAGATCTGGTTGAAGTAAAGTTTAAGACAACACGAAAGGAATTTTTCAGAAATACAGAGGGAATTCCCTTGAAAAGAGGAGATAAAGTGGTGGTGGCCATGTCTCCCGGGCACGATGTCGGAGAGGTTTCCCTCACCGGCTACTATGCAGAAAAACAATTTGACCGCAAGGTGAAAAATCCGAAACGATACATTTTGAATACCATTTACCGCAAAGCCACTCCAAATGATCTGCTTCAGTTGGATGATGCCCGGCGCCGGGAGAAGCCCACGCTGATTCGTGCAAGACAACTGGCAAACGAGCTGGGGCTTAACATGAAAATCGGCGAGGTGGAATATTACGGAGACGGGAAAAAAGCCATTTTTTACTACATTTCTGATGAGCGGGTGGATTTTCGCGAGCTGATAAAATATTATGCCCGCGAGTTCAGAATTAAAGTGGAGATGAAGCAGATCGGAGCAAGGCAGGAAGCAGGCCTTGTCGGCGGAATAGGCTCCTGCGGCAGAGAGCTGTGCTGCTCTTCCTGGCGCACGGATTTCTCCAGCATCACTTCGGATGCGGCGCAAAAACAGGGACTGTCGCCTGCGGCACAGAAAATGGTCGGCGCCTGCGGCAAGCTGAAATGCTGCCTGCTGTATGAACTGGATGTTTATATGGAAGCGCGGAAGGAGTTTCCCGAAGAGCTTCTTTTTCTGGAAATGGCAAAAGGAATCGCAAAACCGTTGAAAACGGATTATCTGAAAAAAGAGATTTGGTTCACGTTTGACGGGGATGCCCTACCGGGCGCTTTTGTGCTTTCGCTGAAAGAGGTGAAAGAGATCATCCAACTCAACAAACGTGGGAAAAAACCGGAATTGCCCAAAAAGGATTTTTTGCCCGATGCGGAAATAGGCTGGCAAACGACAAATAATGAGAAAATTGACCGGTATGAAACGGAGAAACCGGTCAGAAAAGGCAAAAAAAAGAGAAGGAAAAAATTTAGCCGGCAAGCCGCTAAAAATTAAACCGGAATTTACATACGCTGATTTTGTCCAACTGCGGTTCGCGCAAGTCATCCGGAATTGATACTTTTGCATAAATTTTCAGGAAATCTTGAACCCTGCACTTTTTTTAAAATATTTTGAGGGGCAAAAACAGTTTACTGAACTGGCAAAAAAACTCACAGCCCCCCCGGGTGAAAAAATTCACCTGCAGGGACTTATCGGCTCTTTCAAAGCCATTTTGGCTGCAAATCTCTTTCAAAAACTTCAGAACAATCTGGTCTTGCTGTCTGATAACCAAGAAGAAGCGGCCTATTTATATGACGATTTGAATAATCTGGGATTTGGAGAATTTACCCTGTTTTTTCCGTCATCCTATAAACGCTCCATCCAATACGGGCAGCCGGTGCAGGAAAATATCGTGCAAAGAACCGGGGCGCTGAACAAAATCAAAAACAGCAACACCCCAAACCTTATTGTAACCTTTCCGGAAGCGGCAGCAGAAAAGATAATCTCGCCGGATGGCTTTGAAAAAAACACCCTGAACATCAATGTCGGCGATAAAATCTCCATCCGTTTTATCAACGAATTCTTGTATGAATATGGTTTTGAACGGGTGGATTTTGTCTATGAACCAGGACAGTTTGCCGTGCGTGGCAGTATTGTCGATATCTTTTCCTATTCCAATGAAGACCCCTACCGGATTGACTTTTTTGGCGACGAAGTGGAGTCGGTGCGCAGTTTTGGTATCGACAGCCAGATTTCAAAAGAGAGTTTTGAGCAAATAACCGTCATCCCGGATGTGCAGACTCAGGAATCAGAAGAAAACCGGATTTCGCTTTTTGAGTTTATCCCTGAAAACACACTGTTCTTCGGCGACAGCCTGAACAGTTTTTTCTATCAGGTAAATGAGATTTACAGACAGGCCATCATTGCCCGGGCAGAGGAGGAAGATCTCCTGAACAGCATCGTTTCGGGGGATATTTTAAAAGAACAACTGCACGAGAAAACAGTTTGCGACTGGGGCAATGACCTCGGTTTTCAACCCGGAGAGGTTATAAAATTTTCAAATACCCACCAGCCGGTGTTCAATAAAAGATTTGACCTGCTGGGTGAGAATCTGGAAGAATACCTGAATAAGGGATATGAAGTTTTCATCCTTTCAAATCAGGAAAAGCAGATTGAGCGGTTGCAGGCAATTTTCAGAGACATCAAATCCACGGTGAATTTCATTCCGGTTCATTTCACTTTGTCTCAGGGCTTTATAGATCACGGGCTCAAAATTTGCTGCTATACCGACCATCAGATTTTTGAGCGCTATCACCGGTTCAGGTTGAAAACCCGGAAAGACCAGCGCGGTGCGGTTACGCTGAAAGAGCTGAGCATGCTCCATCCGGGAGATTATGTGGTGCACATTGACCACGGAATCGGGAGATTTGCCGGTTTGGTAAATACCGAGGTGAATGGGAAAAAGCAGGAGGCTGTCCGGCTGATATACAGAAATAATGATTCCCTGCTGGTGAATATCCATTCCCTGCACCGCATTTCAAAATATAAAGGAAAAGACGGGACCGAACCTTCGCTGAACAAGCTGGGAACCGGCGCCTGGCAAAACCTGAAAAACCGCACCAAAGCAAGGGTGAAGGATATTGCCAAAGAGCTGATTGCGCTTTATGCCGAACGCCTCACGGAAAAAGGGTTTGCTTTTTCTCCCGATTCCTATCTCCAGACCGAACTGGAAGCTTCCTTTATTTATGAAGATACCCCGGATCAGGAAAAAGCCACGGCAGCTGTCAAGGAAGATATGGAAAAACAGATTCCCATGGACCGGCTGATTTGTGGCGATGTGGGTTTCGGAAAAACAGAAGTGGCCATCCGTGCCGCTTTCAAAGCCACAGCCGACAATAAGCAGGTGGCGGTGCTGGTACCCACCACCATTCTGGCATTGCAGCACTACAAAACTTTTTCCGACCGGTTGAAAGATTTTCCGGTGCGCATTGAATACATCAGCCGGTTTAAAAAGACAGCCGAAATCCGGGAAATACTCGCAGACCTAACTGACGGGAAAGTGGATATTCTCATCGGAACCCACCGTCTGGTGAGTAAAGATGTTCAGTTTAAAGACCTTGGACTGCTTGTCATTGATGAGGAGCAAAAGTTCGGGGTTTCTGTAAAAGAAAAACTGAAAAGACTGAAGGTGAATGTGGACACACTCACCCTGACAGCCACACCTATCCCGCGCACCCTGCAATTTTCGCTGATGGGCGCCCGCGACCTCTCCATAATTCAGACGCCGCCGCCCAACCGCTACCCCATCATCACGGAAGTTCACGGATTCAACGAGCAGCTTATCCGCGAAGCCATTGAATATGAAGTCGCCCGGAACGGACAGGTGTTTTTTCTGCACAACCGGATACAGAATATTTACGAAGTGGAAGATACCCTGAAGCGGATTGTTCCGGGGATTTCCACCGTGGTTGCCCACGGACGGCTGGAAGGCCCGAAACTGGAAAAGGTGATGCTGGATTTTATTCATGGCGATTACGATGTGCTGATAGCCACCACAATCATTGAGTCGGGGCTTGATATTCCAAATGCCAACACGATTATTATCAACCATGCCGAAAACTACGGACTGAGCGATCTGCATCAGTTGCGGGGACGCGTGGGACGGTCAAACAAAAAGGCTTTCTGTTACCTCATCAGTCCGCCGCCGACTGTTTTAAGTCCTGAATCGAGGCGCCGGCTGAAAGCCATCGAAGAATTCTCCGACTTGGGAAGCGGCTTCAACATCGCCATGCAGGACCTCGATATCCGTGGAGCCGGAAACCTGTTAGGCGCAGAACAAAGCGGCTTCATTGCCGACATCGGGTTTGAAACCTATCACCGGATTCTCAACGAAGCCATTCTGGAACTCCGGCAGGAAGAGTTCAGCGAAGTCTTTTCAGAAAAAGACAAAAAACAGGCAGAGACTTTCCCTCATGTACATTTTACGCAGGATTGCCAGATTGATACCGACATGGAACTTCTTTTTCCGCAGGAATATATTCCCGGAACCACGGAAAGGATGCTGCTTTACCGCGAACTGGACAACATTGAAAATAAAACGCAGCTGGAACAGTTCAGAAACGGACTGGAAGACCGCTTTGGAAAACTGCCGGCACAAACCCGCGAACTGCTTGAAGTGGTCAAACTCCGGTGGAAGGCTCTTGAGTCAGGGATTGAGAAAATTATCCTGAAAGAGAATAAAATGATCTGCTACTTCATTTCCGACCAGCAATCGCCGTTTTACCGCTCAGCACTGTTTATGAAAATTGTGCAATATGTTCAGCAGAACAAAGCGAAAGGGCACATGCGGGAAATAAACCATAAACTCACACTCACCTATTCCCATGTTCCAAATGTGGAAACCGCAGGGTTTATTCTGGAAGAAATGATTGAGGCAACGAAGGAATCCGCAGAATAAAAAGAAAACTTTTTTAAATTTGTCCGTTTTCCCATTCAACCTTTTCAATATTTGCAAGTCAAACCATCTTAGAAAAATTGCAATTAGAAAATCTATTAAGAGTTAGAGACGTGGCGAAGAAAAACATTTTCAGACTATCAATTTCAGTAATCCTGATTTTGTTCCTGGCAGGAATCATTTTTTATCCGAAAGTAAAGCCTCTTCTTGGTTCCGGTGAACCGGCAAATCCACAGATGGCGGGACGGGCGATGGGTGGCGGAAGGCCATTGTATGCCAGTGGTTTTATATTAGTACCTACAAAAATGCATGAGTTGCTGAACAGCACCGGCTCCTTGCTGCCCGACGAGGAAGTGGACCTTGCGTTTGAAACCGCCGGGAAGGTTGTCGGCATCTTTTTCGAAGAGGGAAGAGCTGTCAAAAAAGGCGAATTGATGGCAAAAATTAACGATAAGCCGTTGCAGGCGCAATTGCTGAAATTGCAGGCGCAGAAGAAACTGGTTGAAGAACGGGAATTCAGACAGCGGCAGCTTCTTGAACGCGACGCCATAAGCCGCGAAAGCTATGATCAGGTAGCCACGGAGCTGCAATCTATTGAAGCCGACATCATGCTGCTGGAAGCGCGGATTGCCGAAACGGAACTGCATGCTCCGTTTGACGGGATTGTCGGGTTGCGGATGATCAGCGAGGGCGCCTATGCCACAACGCAAACCAAAATTGTGCGTCTGGTCAAGTCGCGCCCTCTGAAAATTGAATTTTCAATCCCCGAAAGATATGCCGGCCAGGTGGTTCCCGGGTTTCCTGTCCGTTTTATCGTTGACGGATTTCCCAATCCCTTTGATGCCAAAGTATATGCCATTGATCCGAAGGTGGATATCAACACCCGGACTATTGTGGTGCGCGCACTGTATCCCAACACCAATGAAGAGTTGAGGCCCGGAAGGTTTACCAGCGTGGAGGCGCAGCTTTCGCAAATTGAAAATGCGGTGGCTATCCCCACAGAGGCTTTGATTCCCGAAATGGACGGCGAAAAGGTGTATATTTTAAAGAACGGCAAGGCTCAGGAGAGAAAAGTAAAAATCGGATTGCGTACCGAATCCCGGATTCAAATTGTGGATGGCCTGCAATTTGGCGACACCCTGCTCACTTCGGCAATTCTTCAGCTCCGCGAAAGCCTTCCGGTGCAGTTAGACACATTGGTAACCAATTACCATTTAACAAGCGAATTACAATGAGTCTTTCATCCACAAGTATAAAACGGCCGGTACTGGCCACGGTTTTTTCTTTGGTTATCATGCTCTTCGGAGCAATCGGGGTAACCTTTCTTGGGGTAAGGGAATTTCCCAGCGTGGATCCTCCGATTATTTCAGTTTCTACAACTTATCCCGGAGCAAACAGCGACGTGATTGAAACCCAGATCACCGAACCGCTCGAACAATCCATCAACGGAATACCGGGAATACGCTCACTGACCAGCAGCAGCAGTCAGGGAAGGAGTATGATTACGGTGGAATTTCAGTTGTCTGTTGACCTGGAAACTGCCGCCAACGACGTGCGCGATAAAGTTTCCCAGGCACAGCGGTTCCTGCCCAAAGACTGCGACCCGCCTACTGTTTCAAAAGCCGATGCCGATGCGGAACCCGTTTTGAACGTGGCTGTGAAAAGTCCGAAACGTTCCCTGCTGGA
Source organism: uncultured Mariniphaga sp. (assembly GCA_964624645.1). Lineage (GTDB taxonomy): Bacteria > Bacteroidota > Bacteroidia > Bacteroidales > Prolixibacteraceae > Mariniphaga. The sequence goes on along the minus strand of CAZVAD010000091.1, from coordinate 1,400 downwards.
ACTTTCAGAAATCGCAGACCTTACGTTGAAGGAGCAATTGCAGACTATTTCAGGGGTCAGCGCTGTCAGCATCTGGGGTGAAAAAAGATACGCCATGCGCATCTGGCTCGATCCGGCAAAACTTGCCGGCTATCAGATGACCCCTCTGGATGTGAGAAATGCCATTCAGCGTGAAAATGTTGAACTTCCGGCAGGAAGCATCGAAGGAAATACAACAGAGCTGACCATCCGGGCATTGGGCCTTATGAAAACTCCAGAGGAATTCAACAATCTGATTCTGAAACAATCCGGCGACCAGCTTATCCGGGTGCGCGACATTGGCCGCGCCGAACTCGGGCCGGAGGACCTGCGGGGAATTATGAAAATCAACGGAGTCCCCATGGTTTCCACCGTGGTGATTCCTCAGCCCGGAGCCAACCATATTGATATTGTAGATGATGTTTATGAACGCCTGGAATACATAAAAAAGGACCTCCCGGATGATGTGGAGATAGAGATTGGTTTTGACAGTACGCAATATATCCGCTCATCCATTGACGAAGTACTAACCACAATCTATGTCGCTTTTTTCCTTGTTGTGGTTATCATTTTCTTCTTTTTGCGCGACTGGCGGACAACGCTCATTCCCATTCTGGTTATTCCCATTTCACTGGTTGGTTCGTTTTTCATCATGTATATCGCAGGATTTACCATTAACGTCCTGACCCTGCTTGCAGTTGTGCTCTCAATCGGCCTTGTGGTGGACGATGCCATTGTGATGATGGAAAACATTTACGTGAAAATTGAACAGGGAATGCCCCCGATGGAAGCCGGCATAAAAGGCGCTGACGAAATATTTTTTGCCATTGTGGCAACCACCATCACGCTGGTGGCTGTATTTTTTCCGATTGTTTTCCTTGAAGGAATGACCGGAAGGCTTTTCCGTGAATTCAGTATTGTAATTGCCGGGGCGGTTACCATCTCTTCGCTTGTGGCGCTCACATTCACGCCCATGCTCTCCACAAAACTTCTGAGAACAAGAAAAAAAAGAAGTAGGTTTTACAACTGGAGCGAAAAGTTTTTTGTGAAGCTCAACGCTGTTTATCAGCATTCCCTGGAAAAGTTTCTGAAAAGAAAATTTGTTTCACTGTCGGTTTTATTCGTATCGTTTGTATTGATTTTTATTTTGTGGAAAGCTATTCCCGGTGAAATGGCGCCGATGGAAGACCGCTCGCAAATGAATGCAAGGGTGGTAACAACGGAAGGGGCCACTTACGATTATACGTTTGATTATGTGGAAGATATTGCCAAACTGATAGAAGACATTGTTCCTGAAGCCGAGAAAATCACCACAATGGTCAGAGGAACTTTTGCATTTGTCCGGATAAATCTGGATAAACCTTCTGAGCGGGAGCGCTCTC
>CAZVAD010000090.1:0-11410 GCA_964624645.1 uncultured Mariniphaga sp. | reverse complement strand
ATCATTCTGAAGCCGCGCACCCCGGAGTTCTGGACAAACCGGATGTTTGACAAACTTGCCGGCCTGGTCGGCACCGAAGCGCTGAGAATTAACCAAAAACCACTGGAACTGATAAGCATTAAGATAGCCGACCAGTTTATGACGCATATCTGGGTTTCAATCATTGCAGGTTTTATTCTGGCATCGCCCGTGGTGTTTCGTGAATTCTGGAAGTTTATCAAACCTGCATTGTATGACAATGAGAAAAAACATGCCGGGGGCGCTGTGTTTTATACCACCGTTCTTTTCATTATCGGCGTAATTTTCGGTTATTACCTCATTGTTCCGCTATCAATAAACTTTTTAGGAACATACCATGTGAGTGGCGATGTAACGAACCAGATCAATCTCCGGTCGTACATTGGTACGGTTACCTCAATTTCCCTTGCCGGCGGAGTTGTTTTTCTCGTGCCGATTTTTTCACTTTTCCTGAGTAAGGTAGGGATATTGACCCCTGAGTTTATGAAAAAATTCAGGAGGCACGCCTATGTCCTCATGCTGTTCATTTCAGCCGTAATCACACCGCCTGATGTTTTCAGCCAGATTATGGTTGGACTGCCTTTGGTCATTCTATATGAAATAGGTATTTTAATATCAAAACGCGTGGTGAAACAGCGCGAAAAGGAATTTGATGAGATGTAAATATCCCTGAATAAAGAGATTTGTGAATTATGATTCTTCGTGCAGAAAATATTGTAAAGAAATATCGCAACCGGACGGTTGTAAACCAGGTAAGCTTTGATGTCAAACAGGGTGAGATTGTCGGGTTGCTCGGCCCGAACGGCGCCGGAAAAACCACTTCATTCTATATTATTGTAGGATTGATCCGTCCATTGTCGGGGAAAGTTTTTATTGACACGGAAGAGATTACAAAGCTGCCGGTTTACAGACGGGCACAAAAAGGGATTGGCTATCTGGCTCAGGAAGCATCGGTTTTCAGAAAACTCAGCATTGAAGACAACCTGAAGGCGGTGCTTGAAATGACCGATTACAGCAAGGAGCACCAGCGTGAAAAGGTGGAAAGCCTGCTCACCGAATTTGGATTGCAGCACATCCGTAAAAGTAAAGGGATTCAGCTTTCGGGCGGCGAGCGGCGCAGAACCGAAATTGCCCGTGCACTGGCAATTGACCCGAAATTTATTTTGCTCGACGAACCGTTTGCCGGCGTTGACCCCATTGCGGTGGAAGATATTCAGCAAATTGTGATAAAACTGAAGCAAAAAAATATCGGCGTGCTCATCACCGACCACAACGTCCACGAGACCCTCTCCATTACAGACCGCTCCTATCTGCTCTTTGAAGGTTCCATCATGAAGTCGGGCACTGCCCACGACCTTGCAAATGACGAAGACGTAAGAAGGGTTTACCTCGGACAAAACTTTGAATTGCGCTGAACTATTCCGAATAATTCATGGTGATTTACATGGAGGGTAAACAAAATTTTAACATCAGATGGAAAAAACATACCCTCTTGCTGTTTTTTAAAATAAAATTTGGTGAATTCTAAAATTGAAGTATTTTTGCAGTCCCAAAATCAAGGGAAATGAAAATAGGAGGCCCGTTCGTCTAGGGGTTAGGACGCCAGGTTTTCATCCTGGTAGCAGGGGTTCGAATCCCCTACGGGCTACTTTAAAATTAAAGATTTAAAAATAGGAAATGGCAAATCACAAATCCGCCTTAAAAAGAATAAGGCAAAACGAAAAGAGAAGGGTGCAAAACCGGTATTATGCCAAGACAACCCGGAATGCAATCAAGACGCTGAGAAACGAAACCAGCAAGGAAGAAGCTGAAAAGAGTTTTCCGTTAGTGGCTTCAATGATTGACAAGCTGGCGAAAAGAAATATTATTCACAAGAATAAGGCAGCAAACCTGAAATCAAAACTTGCTGTTAAAGTGAATAGCTTATAGAAAGTTTTTCATAATACGACATAAAATTTTAGAAGGCTTTCCCGATTTGGGAAAGCCTTTTTTTATGCTGAAAATCTGAGCATTTAAAGTCAGATTCCCAAAAAAATATCTATTTTTAGGCACACTTCGGAAAAATGAGCGAATACAAAAAATTAAATATCAAGGATTGGGCAGTGGAAGACCGGCCGCGGGAAAAACTGCTCCTGCAGGGCGAAAGGGCTTTGTCCGATGCCGAGCTGATAGCCATTCTGATCGGTTCAGGGAACCTCAACGAAACTGCCGTTGAACTCAGCCGCCGCATTTTGTCCTCAGTAAACAACAACCTCAGTGATTTGGGAAGAAAAGGGATTGACTACCTGAAATCCTTTAACGGAATCGGAGAAGCCAAAGCGGTTGCTATTCTGGCAGCCATTGAGTTGGGCAGGCGCCGGAAGGAAGCCGGAGTGTTCCAGACCGGAAAGATTTCCGGCAGTAAGGATGCCGCTGATTTTTTTATGCCCTTGTTGGGTGATCTCAACCATGAGGAATTCTGGGTTATGTTTCTTGACCGGGGCAACAAAATCAAGGATCATTACATGATCAGTCAGGGCGGCATCACCGGAACAGTGATTGATGTCCGGCTCATTCTGAAAAAAGCATTGGACAGCGGAGCTATCTCTATGATTTTATGCCATAACCATCCGTCCGGAACCATGAAAGCCTCCGATGCGGATTTGAAAATCACCCGGAAAATCAAACAAGCCGGTGAAGTGATGGATATTTCACTGCTCGACCATATCATTGTGGGGCAAAACCGTTACCTCAGCTTTGCCGACGAGGGAATGCTCTAAAAAGAATCAATTGCCGATATGATACTGATTTACACCGAAGAATTAACCCCGCGGATCGAATATATCTCCAGGCTGATTTTTACAACCATTCTAAAGAAAAAAGTGTCATTCACCGGCAATCCGGTAGAATTTCAAAAATCAGAACTGCCGCGTTTCAATTATTCCCTGGAAAAATTTGACGGCGTTCCCTCCATAAAACCGCACCGGCTCATGCACAGCCATGCACTGATTCAACCCGATATTCAACCCGTGTGGCACAATGGCGAAAAGTTTTTTTTTGAAAGTTCAGCCAACTCTGACTTGCCGTTTGATCCGCTGGCTGCCTCCTTTTTTCTGGTTACCCGTTATGAAGAATACCTGAACGAAAAACGCGACAAACACAACCGTTTTCCGGCAGAGGAGAGCATACTCTTTAAATTTGACCTGCTGAAAAAGCCGGTGGTGAATATCTGGGCAAATCGACTGGCAGAAATCCTGAGGAAAAACTATCCGGAGCTGATTTTCCCGGAGCCGAAATTTGATTTTCTCAGTACGATTGATGTTGACAATGCCTGGGCAATTTTGCACAAGGGACTTTTCAGAAGCAGCGGCGCTTTGGGAAAAGCGCTCTTGAAAGGTGATTTCCGGGAAGTAAAAAACCGGTTGCAGGTGCTCCTGAGACAAAAAGAAGATCCGTATGACACCTACGGTCTCTTAAACGACATTTTCCTTGAAAATGAAGATAAAGTATTGTTTTTCTTCCTGTTGGGAGATTACAAGAAGTTTGACAAAAATATTTCATGGAAAAACAGGCGCCTGCAAAAGCTCATTTTGGAGCTTTCGTCAAAATATGATGTGGGCATCCATCCTTCCTACGAGTCAGGACGAAAAGAGGGAGAGGCAGCCCTGAGCCGGGAAAAGGAGAGGCTTGAGAAAATTACCGGCAAAGAAACCGGGAAAAGCCGTCAGCATTTTTTGCGGCTCACTTTTCCCGAAACCTACCGGCGATTGATAAAAGCCGGAATTTCCGAAGATTTTTCGATGGGCTACCCGTCGCATCCGGGATTCAGGGCAGGAATCTGCACACCCTATAATTTTTATGATTTAAAAAAGGAAAAAGAGACTTCTTTGAAAATTTTTCCGTTTCAGGTGATGGATGTTACATTTCAGACCTATATGAAAATTTCACCGGCTGAAGCCTGGATTGAAACGGAAAATCTGATGAAAGAGGTGAAACGGGTCGGCGGAATGTTTTCGGCGATATGGCACAACGAATCATTGAATGATGCGCAGGAGTGGGCGGGCTTTCGTGATGTTTTTGTTAAAATGAATAAAACAGGTTTTGAGTGGGCAAATGAATAACGGCGAATTTCTGAAATATCTGAAGCACGATGAAATCGACTATCAAAAATGGGATAGCTGCATCAGCAGCGCTTCCAACAGCAGGCTTTATGCTGCAAGCTGGTTTCTGGACCGTGCCGCCGGGTATTGGGATGCACTGATTTGGGGCGACTACGAATTTATGATGCCGCTGCCGGTAAAGAAAAAGTTTGGGCTTCGCTACCTGTATCAGCCGATTTATTGCCAGCAGCTTGGAATTTTTCCTTCGCCGCCTGTTGAAATTGCCCGGAAATTCTATCAAAAAACAGAGGCAAAGTTCCGCTTTGCCGATATGCAGCTCAATTCAGAAAACATTCTTCCCAAAAATCTGAAAAACATCAGTTTCTATCCCCGTGATAATTTTTTGCTGCATACGGAAATTGGCTATAAAGCCATTTATGCAGGTTTTTCAAAAAATACCGGAAGAAATATTATCCGGGCAAATAAAAACCAGTTGACCTATGTTGAAGGAATTCCGCAACGGGATTTTCTTGAGTTTAAAAAGAAAAATCTGGCAACCAAGCTGCATCGGCGTGATTTTCTGAAACTGAAAAGCATTATCGCCTATTCCATTCACAAAGGATTCGGCGAAATTATCGGAGTTTATTCCCCTGAAAATAATCTGTGTGCCGCCGTATTTTTTTGCAGGTGGCAAAACAGGCTGGTCTATATGAATGCGGTTTCAAGTCGGGAAGGAAAGGAGCTGCGCGCCATGTTTTTTCTGATTGACCGGTTGTTGCAGGCTGCAGGGAAAAAGAACCTGATTCTTGATTTTGAAGGTTCCATGGTGCCGGGAATTGCCCGTTTTTTCAAAGGTTTTGGCGCCGTGCCGGAAACCTATCACCGACTGGTAATGAACCGGTTGCCGCTGCCGGTTAAATGGATGAAAGGATTGCGGCGATGAGAACTTTTCCACGATTCTTAAGCCGGCAGACCGCCCGGTTTTATCCTGCCAAATGGCTTTTCGAAAAAAAAACTCCCTGTTTCCTGCCGTTTTATCACACAGTGAGCGACAAGAAATTGCCGCATGTCCTGAATTATCCTTACCGGAATATTTTGCAGTTTGAAAAAGAGCTTGATTTTTTTCTAAAATATTTTCAGCCGGTTTCGCTGGAAGAGCTGATCAGCGGAAAATGTTCAGGGGAAAAGGGATTTCACCTTAGTTTCGACGATGGCCTGCACGAATGTGCGGAAGTGATTGCGCCCGTTTTACTGAAAAAAGGGATACCCGCCACTTTTTTTCTGAACAGTGCATTTGTTGACAACAAGGCATTGTTTCATAAATACAAGGCAAGCCTTGTTTTGAACAGGCTTCGGGAAAGCCGTGATGCAGAGACGGAAACCTTTCTGAAGGAACATCAGCTTGGCGGAAATAAAATTTTAACTGCCACCATTTTACAAACCGGTATTTTAAATGAAGCCGCCGGAAAACTTGGAATTGATTTTTCAGCGTTTTTGAAAAATCAAAAACCGTATCTGACTACAGAGCAGGTAAAGAAACTGGCTGCAGATGGTTTTTCCATTGGTGCACACAGCCACAGCCACCCTGAATTCTGGCTGCTTTCGTCTGAAAAACAGGTGGATGAAGTAAAAAAAAGCATGGCGCTGGTTGACAAGCTGGTCAAACCCGGAATCAGGACTTTTGCTTTCCCGTTCACGGATTGGGGAGTTCCGGCTGGGGTTTTTGAAACTATCCGGGAAGAACAAATCTGCGACATCACTTTTGGAACCGCCGGAGTGAAACAGGATATGTTTGATTCCCATTTGCAACGCTATCCGGCAGAGCAATCCGGAGACTTTAAACGCAACCTGAAAGGGGAATTTGTTTATTTTGAATGGAGAAAAATGGCAGGGAAAGGAGTGGTAAAACATGAATTGTAAAAAAGTGTCTCAATGTTTTTGTTTTCCAACAAATTAAAAATGAGCGTTTCATAGAAATAAAATGAATCTTGTTGAAAAATATTATCAGACGTTTTTAGCATTCGGAAAAAATGAAGCATTTTGTGCGGGAGATGAAAAATATTCGTATGAAGCGTTTTTATGCCTGATCAACGGCAGCCGCAAATTGCTTGAATCCCAACCCGGATTTGAGCGCCAGACTCCCGTGGGCGTTCTTTGCAATGAGTTTGTTGAAACCTATGCAGCCGTTTTTGCCATCTGGTTTTCAGGTTCGATTTTCGTTCCCCTGAATCCGGATGCTCCCTTAGCGGTTAATGAAGCACTGATTCAGAAATACGGGATCAAATATGTTTTCCAGCCGGATGAAAGTCCTGATGATAAAGGTTTTCGCGAAGTAAAAATTCTTCAAAACCGGAAAGTTTCAATTTCAAAAAAGCTGCCTGTTCACCCCTGGAGGGAAGAGCATTTAATGTATATTCTAAATACTTCGGGCAGTACGGGAACGCCCAAAAACGTGCCGATAACGTTGAAAAACCTGTCGGCCTACGCAGAAGGTTTTCTTGAGAAATATCCCGAACTTGATGCTTCGGATAATTTTCTGCAAACCTATGAACTGACCGCCGATGCCTCATTCACCGGTTATCTGATTCCTTTTCTTTTGGGAGCAACTGTTTATTCCGTTCCCCGCAACACGTTCAAACCTTTTGCAACAGCAAAAATCTTGTCGGAAAAACCGATTACCTGGGTGAAAGCAACGCCGACTCTTCTGGCTTGTCTGCGTCCATTTTTCTCTTCTATTTTTCTTCCCGGATTAAAACATTTCCATTTTGGCGGCGAAGCATTGCCTGCTGATCTGGTTGATGCATGGCGCCCGCAAATTCCAAATGCTGAAATTTCAAACGGATACGGGCCAACCGAAACTACGGTTACGGCGACCATATATCAATGTCTGCCGGGAGAAAAGCTGAAGCAGAAAAATAATATTGTGAGTATCGGCCTGCCTTTTAAACAGGTGAAAACTTATATTCCGGGAGTTCCGGATGAAAAAAACAGGCTCACAGGCGAACTTTATCTTGGCGGCGAACAAATGATGAATGGATATTTCAACTCTGAAACACAGCCGTTTAAGCTTATTGAAATTGAAGGAACCGTTCATAAATTTTATCCCACCGGAGATCAGGTTACACAGGATGATTCCGGCTTTCTTTATTTTTTGGGACGACTGGATGATCAGGTGAAAATCAATGCATACCGCATTGATCTGATTGAAATTGAAAATGCCGTCAGGAGTATTTTGCCGGGCAGCGGAAATGTGGCAGCGGTTGCCGTTGAAAAATCACCGGGAATGAAACAACTGGCGGTATTTATTGAAAACTACAACGGCGACGGAAAAGAAATTACCGAAAAAATGGCGCTCACATTTCCGCGGTATAAAATCCCGGAATTAATTGCCGGAGTCCCCGGTTTCCCGATAAACCGCTCAGGCAAAACAGACAAAAAACTACTTGTGACACAGTACCTTAATCAGAAAAATGGATGAAAATATAAATAACCTGTTTAATTTCTACCGGGAAGCGGGAGCAACTTCATCTGCCTCTTTAATCCGGGAAAAATCATTCAGTGTGGTCTGCGGAAAAAATGACAGTTGGCCGCAAATGGTTTTTGATATTAAACTTTCAGAAAGTCCGTCCGAGTCACTTTCTCAGGTTCTGACAGAAACCACCAACCGGAATCTGCCCGGGTTTGCTGTATGCAATGCCCTTGTTTTTGGCCCTGCTGAACTGGACTTTCTTCGTGATGCAGGGATTTATCCCGTTACCACATGGATACTGATGGATGCAAAAAGGGAAAATTTCCATGAAACAAAACATGCCGAAGACATCAGGTTGAAAAAACTGAATACAGTGAAAGAAATCCACGCATTCACTGACCTGATGCACGAAGGTTTTGCACATACTGTAAAAATTACCAATACGTTGCTCGAAGAATTTTTAGCTAATAAAAGCATTGATTTTTATGGATTACGCATTGACGATGTGCTGGTTAGCTCCCTTCTTGCATTTTCCGATCAAAAGGTTACGGGGCTTTATTTTATTGTTACCCGGCCTGAATTCCGGGGGAAAGGATATGCAGCTGAACTCATTCGTTTTGCCATGGAAAAAAGTTTCCGAAAAACCGGGAGGGTGGTTTTGCAGGCAGTACAAAAGGCAGTACCTTTGTATGAAAAGCTTGGTTTTACGGCCAATGGAAAACTGGTGATTTTCTGGAAGCGCTGACATTATTTTATCCGTGAGACCTGAAATTTGAAATACTCAAAAAACAAAATCAGATGAAAAGAAGCGAAGTAGTAGATAAAGTGCTCACTGTTTTTCGGACAGTTTTGGGCGAAATACCCGGACTGAGTGAAAAAACTTCAGCCGCTGATCTGGCACAGTGGGATTCGCTGAATCATGTGATTTTGATTCAGGAGCTGGAAAAAGCTTTCAATCTGAAATTTGATTTGTTCCAAATCATTGAAATCCGGGATGTTGCCGGTTTGACGGATGCCATTTATTCTCAGATTAAACCATGAACATCAGGGAAATCACAGTTGGCGAGTTGCCCGCATTTGTTGAAAGTGAGGAGTATGCAAAGCTTCAACCGAAACCTATCACTCCGCTGCGGGCATATTCACAGTTCAAAAACCCGCATGCACATGCCGAAGACCTTGCGCTGGTGTTTGCCGCTGAAAACGGCAATTTGCTTGCTCTCGCCGGAATCCTTCCCCACAAAACATTCCTGGAGCCACAGCCCATTTATTCCAATTCGGGCTGGTGGGCAAATCCGGATTCGGGGCGACAATGGGCGCTGCCTGTACTTCTAAAGGCATTGCTGCAGTGCGGCCAACGGATGATTTTAACAGACTGCACCGCATATACCAAATCGGTGCTTGAAAAAACCGGATTGTTTACTTTTGTCCCTGCAATTGAAGGCAGCAGGTATTTTCTCCGGTTTTATTCCGGGAAATTGCTCCGCAGAAAAGGAAAAAACCGGTTGTTCTTTTCCCTTTTTTCGCTTGTTGACAACGCATTGAATACCCTACTTTCCCCATTTTTTTCCTATAGAGTTAAGGAGTTGCAAAACGACAGGTGCTTTTTGAAAAGCGTCAAATCTCTTGATGCTGAACATGCCCGGTTCATCGAAAAAAATCCCGGGAACAGTATTTTGACCCAGGACATTGAAAAACTAAACTGGATTATCCAAAATCCATGGATAACACAAAACACAAATGTTTTGGATGTTTCATACCCTTTCACCTGGAAAGTGGACAGCTTCAGTCAGGAGTTTTTGGAGATACGAAAGGGAAATGAACTGGTGGCGCTCCTGTTTTTTTCGGTGCGCGACAACCATGCTTCCGTTCCTTTTATCTTTTATTCGGAAAATTCGCTGAATTCCGTGAGCAGTTTATTGTGGCGCCATCTGGCTGAAATCAAAGCCGACAGCTTATATGTTTACCGGCATGAACTGAATAAAGCTTTAAAGAAATCAGGAAGAAAATATTTATTTTCTAAAAAAATTGTCAGGTTTGCAGGATACTCAAAAACATTGCAACCTACATTTGCAGAAAAGGAATTTTCATTTCAGGATGGTGAAGCGGATGTAGCTTTCACCTGAATATTCATACAAAAAATAATAGCATGAAACATCCGGTTGATACGGATCTCTAAAATAATAATCGGCTGTTAATCTGGATAATGTATCATATTCTTTGATATTTTCAATTTGTCCGTTGTTGTTTATCCGCTTTTCTTCCGTTCGTTTTTGTTCTGAATCATAAGATGTTAATGTCGTCCTGATTATTTCATGCTGTAAGCTGTAAAAAACCCTTTTCTCTTCGTTTCCAAACTGATTGTATTGAATCACCTCATAATCAGCTAAAGAAGCATTGGTGTAATGGGCAACTTCTGTTAATTTCCCATCGGAATATTCATATACAATTTCCCGAAAATTTCTATTTTTGCATGTAAAACAATTGAACAGAAAATATACAGGTCATTTAAAATTAGCGGTTCCGCAAACTTTCGGATTCAGGATGGCAACTGCGATTGTGTTTATTTAACGTGTAAAAAATGGAAGTAAAAATTTTAGGGAACAACCATTCGGTATTTGATGAATACCTGGCAGAGATCAGGGACATTTCCATTCAGAAAGACCCGATGCGTTTTCGGGAAAACCTGTACCGCTTAGGAGAATTGTTCGCTTATGAAATCAGTAAGGAATTGAAATACAAGGTTACGGAAGTAACCACTCCGCTGGGCGTTGCACAGGTTCCAAAGCTGGAGAGGCAACCGGTGCTTGCCACCATTCTCCGGGCAGGCCTGCCCATGCACAACGGGCTGCTGAAAATTTTTGACCGGGCTGAAAACTGCTTTATTTCAGCTTTTCGCAAATACAATGAAAATGGCGGATTTGAAATCGCTTTTGAATACATTGCATCTCCCCTGCTGAATGACAAGGTCGTCATTTTATCGGATCCCATGCTTGCCTCCGGGCAATCTATGAAAATCAGCTATGAAGCCCTTCAGAAAAAGGGAAAGCCTGAACATGTTCATCTGGTCTCCATCATTGCCAGCCGGCAGGGGGTGGACTTTGTCACCCGGGAACTGACCGATGACAATATAACACTGTGGATTGGGGCAATAGATGATGAAATGACCCCGAAATCATACATCGTTCCCGGTTTGGGTGACGCCGGCGACCTTGCCTATGGCGAGGCATCAAGTTCAAAATAAAAGAGAGCTTTCAGAAATAGACTTCCACATTGATGTCCTTGCGGCCAAAACCTTTGGCTTTGAGGATTTCCATGGCATCAAAAATCATGTCGCTGTTGCCGCAGAGGTAGAAACAGGAGTTTTTACCGAAATCGGTTTCTTTCAGGTAGCCGGTCAGGCGGCCATGATAATCGCCCGTTTCGTCACGTGATGTGCACAGCAGATAACGTCCGGCATCGTAAGTTTCACGTTCATAGGCTTCATCGCCGGTGCGCACACCGTGAATTACCTGATAATCCAGCGCAGGATAGCTTTTTGCCATACTGTGAAAAGGAGCAATGCCGGTACCACTGGCTATGAAAATATGTTTGTGGGTGTGGAGTTTTTCCTTGTCGAGCGTGAACCGTCCGAACGGGCCATGAATTTCCAAAATGTCCCCCTTTTTGAGATTTCTCAGTTTTGGAGTAAAATAACCTCCATCCACTTCTTTTATGAGTATTTCCAGATAATTAGCATCTTCCGCACTGTAAATGGAATATTCGCGACTTTGGAAATCACCTGCCACAGATAGAGAAATATGCTGACCGGCTTCAAATTTAAATCGGGTAGCCGGCAATTGCAGCA
>CAZVAD010000089.1:10140-11457 GCA_964624645.1 uncultured Mariniphaga sp. | reverse complement strand
CGGTTGACTTTCACACCGGGAAATGGAACATCCAGGAAAACCGGGCGAACCCGAAGATGTAGATTTTGAATTTTGCTTGAAAAGCCTTTTTTATATACAAAAAGTCCTCATTTTAATTTTCAGTAAGTTGTGATAAGTTATAAATTTGTTTGCTTTATATTTTTTTAATGTATAACTTTACAAGCTATAAAAAGAGAAATTGCTATTTGGAAAATCATACCCACTATATATTTAAATCTTTAAACAATTAATTTTTGCCATGCTTAATTTCAATTCAATCACTAAAAATTAAAAGATGAACAAGAGAGTTTATTTTGTATTCGTGTTGTTGTTTGCAGCCATTCTTTTTGCCTGCAAAGATGACAATGAAGGGCACATTGGACAGGAATACGATCCGTCAAAGCCCGTGACATTAACTTCATTTTTCCCCGATTCCGGCCGCATCCGGTCCAAGGTCATTCTTGAGGGGGATAATTTTGGAACCGACCCGGAAAAAATCAGGGTTTATTTTAATAAAAAGAAAGCAGCTATTGTTGGTTCAAGCGGCAAACGCATGTATGTCGTGACTCCACGTATGCCTGGCGATGAGTGCAACATATCGGTTGTTGTTGGCAATGACTCCCTGGTGTACGACCAAAAGTATCACTACAGAATTACCGTTTCGGTTTCCACAGTAGCCGGAGATGGCACTTTAGACCTCAGAACCGGCTCGCTGGAACAGACGCAAATTGCTCCATTCCAGATGGATGTTGATCAGCATGACAATATATTTGTCGGAACTGACAATCATGTTTCTGGTGCTCCAAGTTATTCCAGTGGCGGTTTGATAAGAATCAATGAGGAGGAAAATAATATGGAGATACTTTACCAGTTTCCCGCTGTTGCCAACAGCCGTTTTGAAGGAATTTGTGCGGATAAAAACACAGGCATTCTATACGCAGCCGTGAGAACCGGAGCGCTTGAATATGCTGTGATGGACCCGGCTAATGGCTGGATTCCCAGATATCGTACTTTGGCATTTAATAAAGAAAGTATTTACCCGATTCCAACGGTAACCGGTAATTATATGGGATATAACGAGGCAGACCAACATATGTACACGCGTTACAGCACGGGACAGATTGCCAGAATTAATCCTGTTACCGGAGATGCTACTGTCATTTATCAAACCGAAGAGCAAGGGACAAGTATTGGAATTGATTTTGACCCGACAAATCCAAATATGCTGTATATTGCGGGTTATTCCGGGGGCACTGTAGCTCATGGCATATGGCGCATGGATATTACCGATCCGGAAAATACATGGACAAGACTCAA
>CAZVAD010000089.1:0-10040 GCA_964624645.1 uncultured Mariniphaga sp. | reverse complement strand
TGATTAGCTTTTCGCTATTTGCACAGGAAAGATACGATATGGAAGGTGTCATTTATGACGAAACCGGCGAAACACTCCCCGGAGCTACAGTATATCTGAAAGACAAAGTGGGTATTGGAACAATTTCAGATATAAACGGAAAATTCAGTATCAAAGCATCACGGGGAGATATGATTGTATTTTCCTTTGTGGGATATGAAAGAGTAGAATATTTGGTTACTGAAGAACATAAGGATTTAAAAATCACATTTACTGCTGCTGCGCATGAGATAGAAGAGGTGGTTGCCGTTGGTCTTGGAACCACGCAACGAAAGATTTCTTCAGTGGCAGCAGTAACCAGTATTGATGTGGGCGAACTGCAAACGCCGACAACATCGGTTGCAAACCTCCTTGGCGGGAAGGTGGCAGGTGTTATTTCCATGCAGACAAGTGGTGAGCCCGGACAAAACATTTCGGAATTCTGGGTGCGGGGTATAGGAACTTTTGGCGCCAGCAGTGGCGCTCTGGTTTTGATTGATGGCCTTGAAGGGAACATCAATTCTATTGATCCTGCTGACATTGAAAGCTTCTCTATTCTGAAAGATGCCTCAGCAACAGCTGTTTATGGTGTAAGAGGCGCTAATGGGGTAGTACTGATTACCACAAAGCGAGGCGAGCAGGATAAACTAAGAATTACTGCACGATCCAATTTTTCATTATCACAATTGCGGAGAGTCCCTGAATATTTGAGTGCTTATGATTACGCTCTGCTGGCAAACGAAGCGCTGCAAGTACGTGGCGAATCGCCTCTTTACCGCGAAATGGAGCTTGCAATTATTAAAGACAATCTGGACCCGGATATGTATCCGGATGTAAACTGGCAGGATGAAGTACTTAGTCCTACTTCATTTAAACAGTCGCATTATGTTAGTGCACGGGGCGGAGGTAGTATTGCAAGGTATTTTCTCAGCTTAGGCGGAACGAGTGAGTCAGCTGCCTATAAGTTTGATGAAAATAGTGTTTACGCATCAAATGTGGGATACAACACTTATAATTTCAGATCAAATCTGGATATCAATCTGACCAGCAGTACCACTGTGTATTTTGGAAGCGATGGTTATCTCTCCATTCGTAATCAGCCCGGAACGGCCAATACGGACTATATCTGGATGGCACAATCACAGCTGAACCCACTTTATTTTCCTGCTGTGTATTCTAATGGGATGTTGCCGGCTGCCGGCGTTAATGAAGAATCATCACCCTATGTGATGATTAATCAGACCGGAAGAAGCACAAACCAGCAATACAGAGGAAAAATTACCCTTGCCGTGAATCAGGATTTGTCGTTTTTGTTGGAGGGATTAAAAATTCGTGCACAAGGGGCTTATGATGTTCAGAATTTCTTCACCGAAAGACGTTTTATTCAACCGGCACTCTATATGGCATTGGAGAGAAGGACAGATGGTTCACTCGTGATGCGTGAAATGGTGAAGCCAACACCTGCATCTTATTCCAAATCAATGCATCAATTCAGAAAATACCATTTTGAATCTACCCTGAACTACGATCGTGTATTTAATGATGATCACAGAACATCAGGGTTGGTCTATTATTATATCAGCGACCAAAAACATACAGAAGATGCTACCAATAATATGAACGCCATTCCGGTGAGGTATCAGGGGATTTCAAGTCGCTTTACCTACAGTTTCAAAGACACCTACATGGTTGACTTCAATTTTGGTTATACGGGTTCTGAAAACTTTCAGCCAGGTCGTCAGTATGGATTTTTCCCTTCAATGGCTGTAGGCTGGGTGCCTTCAAGCTATGAGTGGGTTAAGGATAACATGCCCTGGGTTAGCTTTTTCAAAATCAGGGCATCATACGGATCGGTTGGGAATGACCGGCTTGCCGGAAGTACAAGATTCCCGTATATGACAAAAGCCACGCTGAGCAACAGTCCCATTTATGAATCGATGAGCAGTGTGGAAATCCTGCGAGAATCCAGAGTGGGCGCTGACAATTTACAGTGGGAAAGGGCTGAAAAAGCAGACATCGGAATTGAGGGGAATTTCTTCAATGATAAAATTGCATTTGTAGTTGACTTTTTCAACGACCAGCGTAACGGTATTTTTCAGCCGCGTGCACAGGTGCCTGAATATGTTGGTTTAACAAATATGCCTTACGGTAACGTAGGCCGTATGAGAAGTTTTGGTTCTGACGGGAATATTTCATTCACCCAGCAAATCAATCACAATACCAGTTTCACACTACGGGGCAACTACACTTACAGTGATACTGAAATACAAAACTGGGAGCAGGCGTATCTCGAATATCCCTACCTGTTTCAAACCGGTTTCCCCAATGGGGTACATCGCGGATATCAGGCAATCGGCTTGTTTAAAGACTGGGAAGATATCAAACAGAGCCCCATACAGACATTTGGTGACTACATGCCGGGCGATATCAAATACAAGGACGTGAATGGTGACGGCATTATTAATGCCCAGGATGAGGTTCCTCTCTCCCGGAGTACATACCCTATGCTGATGTTCGGTTTCGGAGGTGAAGTCCATTACAAAAAACTCACAATTGGTGCTTTATTTAAAGGTACCGGAAGAGTTGATTATTATCATGTGGGGCAAAGCGTAAGACATAATAATCTTTCTTACGCCAATGGAATGGGATACGTGCCCTTCTTTGGAAGTACTTCCGGTAACGTGCTGACAATGGCCAATGATCCAAAAAACCGGTGGATTCCTATGGAATATGCGCTTGCTCATGGAATTGACCCTGCTTTGGCAGAAAATCCGGACGCCATTTTTCCACGCTTGCAATATGGAAAAAACAATAACAACTCACTTAAATCCGACTTCTGGAAAGGGGATGCACGTTATCTGAGGCTTCAGGAAGTTACTATAAACTACAACCTGAATACTCCCGGAATACGAAAACTGGGCATCAGTTCAATTGACCTTCAGTTAATAGGAACAAACCTGCATGTGTGGTCAAAGGTGAAAACTTTCGACCCGGAGCAAGCACAGTTTAATGGCCGTGTTTATCCAATACCTTCAGTTTATTCCATGCAATTTTATATCAATCTGTAAAAATTTTGGAAATGAGAAAAAATATTTTAAATCTTACAACTCTTAAGAAGACCATTTATTTTGGCTTCATCGTCCTGATCTTTGCAGGAATGAGTTCATGTCAGAATTTTCTGAATGTGGATGATTATTTTGACGATGAATTTCAAATGGACTCTACCTTTACAAAACTAAGGTATATTGAGGCATACATGTGGGGAGCTGCAACCCTGTTCCCCGATGAGGCATTTACCCTCAGGCAGAACTACACCCCCGGACCTTATGCAACCGATGAGGGGACAATCAATTTCCGTGAAGGAAATAACGTGTATGAAGGGACGAACTTTGCTGATGGATTTACCACACCGGATAATTTAGGAAAAATGAATCAGTGGGGAACTTACTATAAAATTATCCGGAAATGCAATACGATCCTTCTTCACATGGATGAAGCCTCTGACATGAGGCCGGCCGACCGTCGGCACATTGAAGGTTATACCCGCTTTTGGCGTGCTTATGCTTACTATAATCTGCTTGTGGATTACGGACCGCCGATTTTACTGGGTGATGAAATTGTTGAAAACAACGAGCCGATTGAATATTACGACAGAACGCGCAGTACATACGACGAGGCTGTTGAGTATATTATCAGTGAATTGGAAGAGGCAGGAAAAAACATGCCTTCAACAGTTGCAATTATGGACTTTGGCCGGCCAACCCGCGGCGCTGCATATACCCTTGCTTCGCGGTTGAGGCTGATTCATGCCAGCCCGGCGTTTAACGGGGGACAGATTGGGCGGAGATATTTCAGCGACTGGACCCGAAAAACAGACGGAGTGCATTATATTTCACAAACCGCAGATGAATACCGCTGGGCATTGGCTGCTGCCGCTGCAAAGCGTGTGATTGACATGCCTTCTGACAGAGGCCCAATGTATGAATTATATACTGTGCTGGCTGATAATAACACACCGGCGCTTCCTCAAACCACTATCAATGATCCGGATTACACATCCACATGGCCCGACGGCGCTGCCGGGATAGACCATTATCGCTCTTATTCAGAATTGTTTAATGGCGAAAGCGCTGCTCCAAATGTTTCCGAATTTATCTGGGCGCGCCGGTCTGAGCAAATTAAATATCTGATTAGGGGACCGCATCCTATTTCACTTGGTGGATGGGGAAGATTTGCCGTAACTCAAAAAATGGTTGACGCCTTTAGGATGGATGACGGACGCACTATTGAAGAAGCCACAGCTGATGGTTATTATAAAGAATCCGGTTATACCGACGTAGTTAAAATGTTTTCCGGATACCGTTTGAATGCCGGCGTTTTTAACATGTATAACAACCGTGAAATGCGTTTTTATGCAACCGTGGGATTCAATGAGGCATTCTGGCCCTGCTTGTCAACTACTGATGCATCGGCAAGGGAGCACACAGCAAAATATTATGCTTATGATGAAGACGGACGCGGCACTTCCAATGAGCCGTTGAACTATTCAATAACCGGTTATGTACTTCGCAAATGGTACCATCCGATGGACGCCATGAAAGGAAGTTCAGCACGGGTGATGGATAAGGTATATCCTATCCTTCGCTATGCAGAAGTGCTTCTGAACTATGCGGAAGCGCTCAATAATCTTACAGGATCGCATACCGTTGAAATGGACGGTCAATCTTTGTCTTTTTCACGTGATGTGGCACAGATAAAATGGGCGTTCAACCAGGTGCGCCATCGTGCCGGTCTTCCCGGATTAACTAACGAAGAACTGGCAGATCCTGCTACAATTCAAAAATTGATTGAGCAGGAGCGCATGGTGGAGTTTACTCACGAAAACAGAAGGTATTATGATGTAAGACGCTGGGGTATCTATGAAGAAACTGAGCGTGAGCCCATTATGGGTATGAATACCGATGCAACCGATAAGGACGCATTCTATCAGAGAGTTATGCCCGGTTCAGCCGCAATTCATGGCCGTATCATTCACCGGAAATTAATGTTTCTTCCCATTCCAAGAAGCGAGCTTCGCCGCTTGCCTTCGCTCGACCAGAATCCGGGATGGAATTAATCACTTTTTAATAAATGAAATATGAAAAAGTATATTTGGATAATAACAGGTCTCATATTCAGCTTGACTGCATGCAATACAAATGAGATTTTTGAAAAAGAATTATACAAGAAAGTAATCGCGCTTATAAGCAGCGATAACTATAATATTCTGGAAGATGCACAGGAGCTCACAGGCGGAGAAAATCATACTTTTATTGCTGTTTCCTGCGGTGGAACCGACCCGGCAGAAACCGATGTCAGCGTGACACTGATACCGGACAAAACGCCGCTGGATGCCTACAACAGAGGAATGTTTGATGTTGATGTTTCACTATATGCCAAAACGCTTCCTGAAAGTAAGTATGACATTGATGACTATCATGTTGTCATTCCAAAAGGGGAAAGAACAGGAAGACTTGATATCAGGATCAGACCGGATGGATTGTCGCCTGATTCGGTTTATTTTATTCCGCTCTCCATTGGTGCTTTGTCCGCTTACGAAGCTAACCCGAAGAAGAGTAATATTCTCTACCGTATTCTGATTAAGAATTTTTATGCTGAGCAAAAGCCATCGGGATACACCTATTATGTTATGAATGGTTTCCTTGACGGAGCTGCAGCTCAGGCTTCCAAGCCTATGCAGCCCATCAGTAAAGATGAAGTCAGGATAATGGCCGGAACCATCCAGCCAAAGGCAGAAGTCAGTTGGTTTGAGGATAGAGCTTTAATACTCAAAGTTCTGCCGGATAATAAGGTGGTCGTTTCCGCTTATAAAAACCTTGAAGTCATTCAGGACGATGATCCGCACTATCCCAATATTTTTAGAACAGAAGTGGATGATTGGGGGAAGAAGTTTAAGGTTTTCCTGTTGGCATACTCATATGATGACGGTGGAGGCATGAAGGAGATGCGGGAAGAGCTGAGGCTTCAATACACTGACGAATAAATTTTTAACAATACTGGGAGGCGAAATTCGCCTCCCGGTTTGAAAAGATTTTATGAATAAATCATTGATATATTTTCTGATTTTTTTTGCTTTTATCAGCTGTAAGGCTGAGGAGGAAAAAATATTTCTGAATGTAGAAAAGAGCTATGTGTCTTTCACTTCAGCTTCTGGAACAGAAAGAATCCCTGTTAACACAAACAGCGCTTTTAATGCATCATCACCAGCTGACTGGTGTTCTGTTAAAACTTCAGAAAATCAATTGACAATTTCTGTTGAAGAGAACAAAAACAGTCAGGAACGCACTGCGAAAATTGTTGTTGGAGCTGAGAAGGTGCAGGATTTCCTGATTGAAGTACATCAGGAGGGGACAGCACCTTTCTTCAGAATGGAGCAGGAACAACAAACCCAGTTGTTTGAAAGTGATAATGAATCCCGGCTGTTGAAAGTTAATACCAACATTCCTTTTACCGCTACATCCGGTCAATCGTGGTGTAAAACTGAAATACTTCAGGGAGCGACAAATAATCTTCGGATTACCGTGGAAGAAAATGCAAATATAACTTCCCGCGAAACTGAAGTTACAATTGCTGCAGAAGGTTTTGAAAGTCTGGTTGTTTCTGTGGAACAAAACGGATCATTGCCAAATAAGCAGGGAATGTTTATCAAGGGATGGGTTTATAGCAATAATACCGGAGTTCCGGATGTTGTTGTTTCTGATGGATATGAAGTAACCGTTACTGATGCAAATGGTGTCTATTACCTGCCATCAAAAAAACAAAATAACTATGTTTTTATTTCTGTGCCCGGTAACTATGAAGCAACGAACATTGGGAGTGCACCACAGTTTTACAAAAAACTGAACGAAAAGGCAAATGTTATTGAGCGCCACGATTTTGAACTGATTCCGGTTGATAACAGCAAACATGTTGTTTTAACAATGGCTGACCTTCATCTGGCCAATCGTGTCAATGATATTTTTCAGTTTGAAAAATGCCTTGATGATATCAATGAAGTCATAGCAGCATATGAAGCAGCAGGAACTAAAGTTTATGGTCTGACACTTGGTGATATTACCTGGGATACTTATTGGTATTCAAATAATTTCACACCAACGGAATATGTTCCTTTTATGAACAGAATAAATGCTCCTGTCTATAATACCATAGGGAACCATGATCACGATCCTTATTGTGCGGGGGATAAGGCAGCGCAACAATTCTATATTAATGTGCTTGGTCCGAACTATTACTCGTTCAATCTGGGAGATATTCATTATGTTGTACTTGATGACATTGATTATATCAATACCGGTGGGTCTCAGGGAGTTTCCGGAAGCAGAAATTACAATAACTACATTACATCCGAACAAATTGACTGGCTGAAAAAGGATCTGGAACTGGTCAAGGATAAAAATGCACCGCTGATTATTGCCATGCACAGCCCGTTGTTCAAGATGCCGGACATCAATAACTCATTTTCGTTCTATATAACCAACGGTGGAGCTCTGGTAGATTGCTTGTCAGGATTTTCAAACGTACATGTTGTAACCGGTCATGTGCATACAAATTATACCTACGTGTATTCGGATGCGCTGATGGAACATAATACTGCAGCAATTTGTGCAACCTGGTGGTGGACCGGAAATACAGGGTATGCGGCAAATCACATTTGCAGAGATGGCTCAGTAGGCGGATATGGCGTTTGGGAGATGGATGGCAAGAATGCGGAATGGTATTATAAAAGTGTAGGTTATGAGCGGAATTACCAGTTCAGAACATACGATCTGAACAGTGTTGAAATCACTGCTGCAAAATATGCGCCGTTAGCTAATGCAACTTCAGCCGCTCAGATGCCTGAATTTGCAGGTGAATTTGCCACTGCGGGCACCAAAAATGAAATTCTGATTAATATTTGGAATTGGGACGAAGACTGGACTATTTCAGTAAAAGAGGAAGGTGTTGAGTTGCCGGTTAGACAGGTTATGGCAAAAGACCCGTTGCATATTATTTCTTATGAAGCAAAAAGGCTGAACTTGAATGCCAGCGTAAGCACAACTTTTGCAACAAGAAGTGTATCGCACATGTTTAAAGCAACTGCATCAAAGCCTGCATCAACTCTTTATATTGATGTAACAGACAGGTTTGGGAATGTATATTCAGAAACAATGATAAGACCTAAAAATTTAACAACAAATATGAAGTAATTATTATGAAGACAAATTTATTAACAACAAGCTTGGTTTTGATTTTGATGACATCTTTCCTGATGTCATGCAAAGACGATGTAAACGACCCATACTTAAAAGTTGATCCCAATGAGATAATTCAGGTGAAAAATGAAGGGGGGACTATTACTCTCAGCATAGACACCAACGTGGATGACTGGTCATGGGAAATAGATGAAGGCGATTGGATTGAAACAGAAGTAATATCTTCCGGCCTCACTCTGGAAGCTGAGCCCAATCCCGAAGGTGAAAGACGGGCTATACTTCGTATAGTCTCTGAAAAATACCCGATAGTCAATAAAATGTTATCCGTAATTCAAGGGGCAACATTTTTGGAAATAACTCCTGAAGCACTTGAAATCCCCGGAGAAAATACAGTGCTGAATATTACTGTCAATACTTCGGTTGAAGACTGGACGTTTTCACTTGGGGGTGAATCCTGGTTAGATGTTGAAAAAACAGAAACTGGCCTGAAGATAACAGTTTCAGGCAATAAAACACCTAAGGTACGCACCGCTGAACTGAGTATAACGTCAGCAATGTTTCCTAATATTGAGAGAATTTTGCCCATCACTCAGAATCCAAATATATTTTTGGAAATCGTTCAGGAGAGTGTCGGTTTCCCGTCATACGGAGGGGAGTCTTTGTTGGATATTGATACCAACCTTGATGCGTGGGATTTTAATATTTCCGAAGGATGGGTAAGTGCTGAAAAAACACAATCCGGTATCCTCCTGAAAGCTGGTTCGAATCCCGGTGACTCTGAACTCTCAGCTTTACTAACTGTTTTCTCAACTGAATTTCCGGATGATATCTGGAAACAGATTGAAGTTAATCAGTTTACTTCAATTATTCTTCAGGAAGATTTCAACTGGCTGGAATATGGAAATGCCGTATTTTACACTACAACCGGCGAAAAAAGATGGGACACTTGGACTCAGGATGAGAAAGACAGAGGCTGGGTGAGCCAGGTAAATCCTGTCGATGGAAGCGGAAACACACCACTTTTGTATTCCCGTGTTGGCTTCATAAAACTTGGGAAAACCGCATACGGTGGCGACCTTGTTTCTCCGCCGTTTGAAAAAATTGTCGGCACTGAAAATGTGAAGGTAACTTTCAAGGCTATCCCATACATGACAAAGGCAGGGACAAAGGATGACAATGACCTGCATGTTAATGTTATTGGTCCGGGTGAGATAAGTCAAAGCGAGTTTATCATTGACAATTGGCCGGTTTATCCTGCAAATGATGCCACACATTTAGATTATTGCATCAATCTTTGGAACGAACCGGAAGCAACCCGCACGTTTACAATTACCGGTGCTACATCGGAAACACAAATAAGATTTTTAGGTGGCGCCTGGGATCTTGTTGGAGTCGGAGCTGGTAAAACCCGGATTTTCTTAGATGATATCAAAGTAGAGATCATTCAATAGTAATATTCACTTATCAAAATTGAAGGGAGGCAGCAGGAAATTTCTGCGCTTCCCTTTTTTAAAATGTAAAACAAAATTTCAATCAAACTATTTGGCCAGTTTCAATCCATCAAATTCTATTGGTTTCACGACCTTCAAAAAATGAATGCTTATTATTTCAGAAAATAAACTTTCAGAATCGAAATTTTGAAAAAAAATATTTATCGGAGATGAAAAACTGATTGAAAACAGTAGTTTTGTTGAATTGTGAGTTTTCCAGGATAGAATCAGGTTTAATTAAAAAATATCCAAAATGAAAAAGTTTTTTCTTTTATCTCTT
>CAZVAD010000088.1:3562-11524 GCA_964624645.1 uncultured Mariniphaga sp. | reverse complement strand
CGTCCGGTCAAAATTGAAGAGCTGACCGATATTGAACCACACCCAACAAGAGGAGCTTAAATAAAGAAAGCATATGGTCTTCGGTATTAAGAATAAACGGACAAAAAAGATTATTAACAACATAAAATAAAAAAACATGAGTTTAGAATTAAAGAAAGATACGAAATACGCCATGCTGGTGCCCACAAGTATGGGAATCCGCATTATTCCCGACAACGGGCAGCCGGTTCATGCCAGCGACAAGTTTACAATGTATGCAACCAGCGCTGAAACTAATGTTGCAAGCATTTCATCCTATCTGGGATTGCCGGTCAAGGTGCTGACCACTTTTGTAAAAGGCAGCCCGATTGCACAGTTCATAAAAAGCAACCTGAAAGGGCGCAACATGGATTATGAAGGACCGGAAGTGGAGCAGGGCAGCCCGTGGGGCTACCGTCATCAGATCAATATTGCCGACAGCGGGTTCGGGCTGCGCGGGCCGCGTGTTTTCAACGACCGCGCCGGCGAAGTCGGACGCACATTGAACGTGAAGGATTTTGATTTGGAACGGATTTTTGGTAAAGAAGGCGTTCAGATTGTGCACATCTCAGGGTTGATTGCAGCGCTATCGCCGGAAACCAGCCAATTTTGCCTGGAAATTGCACGGGCTGCAAGAAAACACGGGACAAAAATCTCCTTCGACCTGAATCACAGGGCATCCTTCTGGGAAGGCCGTGAACAGGAACTTCACGAAACTTTTACCGAAATTGCTTCCGTAACCGATATCCTCATCGGCAATGAAGAGGACTTCCAGCTCTGTCTCGGCATAGAAGGTCCGCCGGCAGGAGGGAAGGGAATCAAGGAAAAAATTGACGGTTTCAAAGGATTGATTGAGAACGTAAGAAAAAGTTTCCCCAATGCGTCTGTGTTTGCCAATACGCTGCGTGAGGTGATCACTGTGAGCGAACACCTTTGGGGCGCTATCGTACTTGAAAACAACAACTGGCACGTCATTGAGCCGCGCCCGATTGAAGTGCTGGATCGCATTGGCGGCGGCGACGGATTTGTGGGCGGATTGCTCTATGGAATCCTGAAAGGCTGGGAGCCTGAAAAATGGCCGCAGTTTGCCTGGGCAACGGGAGCAATGGCAACCACATTTCTCACCGACTACGCACAACCCACCGACGAAGAGATGGTGTGGAGCATCTGGAAAGGTAACGCAAGAGTAAAAAGATAACAGCCATGATTTATTACGAAACAGGTTCAAAAAATACCGATCTTTCAGCAGACGACCTGAAAAAGGGTTTATTCGAAGCACTGCAAAAAATCGGCAAGAAGAAAAAGGTGCTTGCCATTCCGCCGGATTTCACCCGCTTCCCTTCGCGGGCGGGGGAACTCACAGAAATGGCATGGCAATATTACGGCGACACGCTCACCGATATTTTGCCTGCATTGGGAACGCACACCCCAATGACCGACAGCCAGATCAGCACCATGTTCGGAAGTACGCCCCGCGATCTTTTCCGCATTCACGACTGGCGAAACGATGTGGTCACCCTGGGAATGGTTCCGGGAGAATACGTTAAAGAAGTATCCGATGGCGCTGTAGATTATCCGTGGCCGGTGCAGGTGAACAAAATGCTTGTGCAGGGCGGATACGACCTGATACTTTCCATCGGGCAGGTGGTTCCGCACGAAGTGGCGGGAATGGCGAACTACAACAAAAATATTTTCGTCGGAACGGGCGGCTCCGAAGGGATCAACAAAAGTCATTACATCGGCGCTGCATTTGGGATGGAGAAGATGATGGGACGCGCAGATACACCGGTACGGAAAATTTTCAATTACGCCTCGGAGCATTTTGCAAAACACATGCCCATCGTTTATATTCACACGGTTGTGGGAATGAATGCCGAAGGCAGACTCCAGACCTACGGGCTGTTCATCGGCGATGATTTCAGCGTTTTCGACAAAGCTGCGGAGCTTTCCCTGCAGGTGAATTTTGAAATGGTTGAAAAACCATTGAAGAAAGTGGTTGTCTGGCTTGACCCCACCGAATTCAAGAGTACCTGGCTGGGAAACAAGAGCATCTACCGCACCCGCATGGCGCTGGCCGATGGCGGAGAGCTGATTGTACTTGCCCCGGCGCTGATTGAATTTGGCGAAGACAAGGAAATTGACCGGCTCATCAGGAAATACGGTTATTTCGGGACACCGCATACCCTGAAACTGGTGGCTGAAAATGAAGACCTGCGCTCCAATCTCGGGGCTGCGGCGCATCTCATCCACGGCTCTTCCGAAGGGCGGTTCAGCATCACCTATTGCCCCGGCAAAGGCGCTGAAAACCTGACCCGGAAAGAGATTGAAAGCGTAGGATTCAATTATGCCGATCTCGATGAGATTACGGCAAAATACAATCCGGAAAAACTGAAAGACGGAGTCAATATCATGCCCGATGGCGAAGAGATATTCTACATTTCAAATCCGGCAATCGGATTGTGGGCATATAGAGAGCGGTTTGAATATTAATCGCTGTTCAATATCAAGAGATTCCTGTCTTTTTGATTCAGAAATATTCAAATAAACACCTGTTGTGAAAAAGTTTAATACGGTACGATGGGGCATCATCGGGGTTGGGAATGTAACGGAAGTGAAAAGCGGGCCTGCCTTTTACAAAACCGAACATTCGCGTCTGGTGGCCGTCATGCGGCGGAATGCTGAAAAAGCAGCCGACTATGCCCGGAGGCACAATGTGCCCCGCTGGTATTCCGACGCGGCAAAGCTCATCCGCGACCCGGAAGTGGATATAGTGTATATTGCCACGCCGCCGGCTTTTCATGCTGAATATGCAATTCAGGCCATGCGGGCAGGCAAGCCTGTCTATATCGAAAAACCCATGGCGCTGAATCATGGCGAATGTCTTGAAATTCTGAAAGTTTCCGAAGAAACCGGAATGCCGGTATGGGTTGCCTACTACAGAAGGGCGCTCCCTGCATTTCTGAAAGTTAAGGAGATGATTGGGGCGGGTGTCATCGGAAAACCGCTGACTGTTACCATTCTGCTTCATAAACAGGCAAGAGAAAAAAACAGGAAACGTGAGGAGATGAGCTGGCATGTTTTCCCTGAAATCAGTGGTGGCGGCTATTTCTTTGATCTGGCATCCCATCAGTTTGATTACCTTGATTTTTTGTTCGGGCCGATTGGGGAAACAGCCGGAATTGCATCGAATATGGCAGGACTTTATCCGGCTGAGGATACGGTAACCGGAATCTGGAAGCACGAATCGGGAATAACCGGTTCGGGAAGCTGGTGCTTTGTTGCAGATGAAAGCTCTGTGAAGGATGAAATCATAATCACCGGCGAAAAAGGGAATATTGTAATGCCCTCTTTTACACATGGGGCAGTCATGCTCACAACCGGCGAGGGTGTAACTGAATTTAAGTTTGAAAATCCTGAGCACATTTCCCAGAATCTTGTGCAGCAAATCGTTCATGAAATGTGCGGCACGGGGAAATGTGTCAGCACGGGAGTCTCCGCTGCCCGCACAAGCCGGGTGCTGGATGAAATGGTGAAAGGGTATTATTCATGAAAATCATTATCGACGATAAAATACCGTACATCCGGGGGGCATTTGAGCCGTTTGCCGAGGTGATTTACCTGCCGGGGAAAAGGACAACGCCTGACATCGTCAAAGATGCAGACGTTATTGTGACCCGCACCCGCACCCGCTGCACCCGCGATTTACTGGAAGGTTCAAAGGTGAAATTCATTGCGACGGCCACTATCGGCTACGATCACATTGACACCGGATACTGCAGGCA
This sequence comes from uncultured Mariniphaga sp., assembly GCA_964624645.1. GTDB lineage: Bacteria > Bacteroidota > Bacteroidia > Bacteroidales > Prolixibacteraceae > Mariniphaga. The sequence goes on along the minus strand of CAZVAD010000088.1, from coordinate 7,724 downwards.
GGCAGGCATTGAGTGGACCAACGCTCCGGGCTGCAATGCCGAAAGCGTGAACCAGTACATTGCTTCAGCGCTGTTTTCCTGGTCGCTGAAAAAACGTACTCCACTGGAGGGAAAGTGCATCGGGATTGTTGGTGTCGGTCATGTGGGGTCAAAAGTGGCAAAACTCTGTGAAATCATCGGCATGAAGGTGTTGCTGAACGACCCGCCCCGCGAACGCACTGAGGGGCCGGATAGCTTTGTAAGCCTGAACGAAATCCGGGAAAAGGCGGACATCATCACCTTTCATGTGCCCCTCAACATGAAAGGGGAAGACGCCACCTATCATTTGGTAAATGAACAATTCATCCGGGAACTGAAAAAAAAGTCGCTGCTCATCAACTCATGCCGCGGAGAGGTATTCGATTCAGAATCCGTTTTGAAAAGTATGAAATCGGAAGAAATTGCCGGATTGATTGCCGATTGCTGGGAAAATGAGCCGGACATCAATCCTGAACTTTTGAGCCGGGCAGATTATGGAACTCCGCACATTGCAGGCTATTCCAAAGACGGAAAAGCCAACGGAACGCGAATGAGCGTACAGGCAATCAGTCGCTTTTTCAATCTGGGAATAGACCATTGGGAGCCTGAAAATGTGGAACTCCCGGAAAGTACGACCATAGAAATAGACGGAAATCAGCGACGCGAATATTCAATCCTCGCAGAAGCGGTGCTTTCAACCTACACCATTGAAAATGACGATGAAGCGTTGCGAAACGACCCCCGGTTGTTTGAAAAACTCAGGGGCGATTATCCGGTACGCCGGGAATTTGCAACCTACACGATAAAGGCAAGAAACATGACAAAAGAGACATTGACCAAACTCAGAAATATGGGATTTAAAATCGAAACAGAATAGGAAACAAAGAGCTATATGGCTCAGAATAAACAAAATATAATTATTAACAAAAAAATAAATGAATATGAAACAATTGGCAGACATTGGATTGATCGGGTTGGCCGTAATGGGCGAAAACCTGGTATTGAACATGGAAAGTAAAGGTTACACTGTTGCGGTATTCAACCGGACAGTTGAAAAAGTGGACCATTTCATTAATGGCCGCGGCGCCGGTAAAAACTTCATCGGAGCACACTCCGTCAAGGAATTGGTGGCTTCACTGGAAAGGCCGCGCAAAGTGATGTTGCTGGTGAAAGCCGGCAAACCGGTGGATGATTTTATTGAACAACTGATTCCGCACCTTGAACCGGGCGACATCATCATCGACGGGGGGAACTCACACTACCCCGACACAATTCGCCGCACCGAATATGTGGAAAGCAAAGGATTGCTCTACATCGGCACCGGCGTTTCCGGCGGTGAGGAAGGCGCACTGACAGGCCCCTCGCTGATGCCCGGCGGCTCGCCTCAGGCATGGCCGCTTATCAAGGAAATTTTCCAGGCGATTGCCGCAAAAGTGGATAGTGGCGAACCCTGCTGCGACTGGGTGGGCGAAGGCGGCGCCGGACACTATGTGAAAATGGTGCATAACGGCATCGAATACGGCGATATGCAGATCATTACAGAGGCATATCAGATTATGAAAGACCTCCTGGGAATGAATAATCAGGAGATGCACGAGATTTTCAAAAAATGGAACGAAGAGGAACTTGACAGCTATCTCATTGAAATCACCCGTGATATTTTAGGGTATAAAGATGAAAACGGCGAAGAAACCGTCGATTTTATTCTGGATGCCGCCGGACAAAAAGGAACCGGCAAGTGGACGGGAATATCTGCCCTTGATTTAGGCATTCCGCTTACGCTCATCGGAGAAGCAGTATTTGCCCGTTGCCTATCTGCACAAAAGGAGCTGCGGGTACAGGCTTCCAAATTCATCAGCGGACCCAAACCAAAATTTGAAGGCGACCGCGAAAAATTCCTTGATGACCTGAAAATGGCGCTCTATGGTTCAAAAATCATCTCTTATGCGCAGGGTTATAACCTGATGATGGAGGCAGCCAAAGAGCATGGCTGGCACCTGAACTACGGCGGCATTGCCCTCATGTGGCGCGGCGGCTGTATTATCCGTTCGGCATTTTTGGGAGACATCAAAAAAGCATTTGACAAAAATCCGGAGTTGCCGAATCTGTTGCTCGACCCATTCTTCAAGGAGAAAGTTGAAATGACGCAGGAAGGATGGCGCAGAGTGACCGCAGCAGCGCTTTCAAACGGTATTCCAGTTCCGGCAATCACTTCGGCGTTGTGCTATTTCGACGGATTCCGTACCGAAAGGCTTCCTGCCAACCTGCTGCAGGCGCAACGCGACTATTTTGGCGCACACACCTACGAAAGAACGGACAAACCACGTGGCGAGTTTTTCCACACCAACTGGACAGGCCGCGGCGGCGATACCGCTTCATCCACGTATAACGTATAAATACAATAAGTTACGAAAACTCAGAACGGGAAAGGTATTACGCCTTTCCCGTTTTTTGTTAAATTCCCCGAAGAAAACCTTTCGGGCAACCGGTAAATTTGTATCTTAAACGCCCAAAAACAACTAAAAAAGTTTCTCATGTGTAAAATGAACAAGCACGTTGCAATTTTTTCCATTGTTGCATTTCTGACCCTGAATGTGAGCGCGACACCCGATTCAAGACTGATGCGCTTCCCCGATATCAACGGTAATCTCATAGCTTTTGTGTATGCCGGTGACATCTGGACGGTTAGTTCCGGTGGCGGCGATGCCCGCAGGCTGACTTCCCACGAAGGGATGGAACTGTTTCCGAAAATTTCGCCCGACGGCAAATGGATTGCCTTTTCCGGCGAATATTCCGGCAGCCGGCAGGTATTTGTAATTCCTTCGGAAGGAGGAGTTCCCAGACAACTGACCTGGTATAACCCGGTTGGCGTTGTGCCGCCACGCGGCGGATTCGACAATATTGTATTAGGCTGGACACCCGACAGTAAAAATGTCCTGTTCCGTTCTGCCAGAACTGAATTTGGTGACCGCAACGGAAAGTATTTCACCGTGGGCATTGACGGAGGATTCGAAAAACCACTGCCCATTGTCAACGGGGGAATAGCAACCTTTTCGCCCGATGCGGAAAAAATCTGCTTCACACCCGTTGACCGGGAGTTCCGCACATGGAAACGCTACAAGGGCGGACGGGCAACCGACTTGTGGATTTATGACCTGAAAGACAACACATCGGAGCAAATCACCACATTTGCCGGCTCCGACCAATGGCCTGTGTGGTACGGCAACAAAATCTTTTTTGCTTCCGACCGCGACCTGAAGCTGAACATATACAGCTACGACACACAAACTAAAGAGACCCGGCAGGTCACCCGTTTCAAAGAGCTGGATGTGCTCTGGCCCTCCGGGCAAAACGGGCAACTGGTTTTTGAAAATGACGGGTATTTATACAAACTGAATCTCGAAACCGGGAAATCCGAAAAGATTACCGTCAATATTCATTTTGATAATCCGGCGCTGCTTCCCTATTTTAAAAACGTAAAAGGGCATATCCACAGTTACGCCCTTTCTCCCACCGGAAAACGTGCACTGTTTGATGCCCGCGGCGATATTTTTTCCGTTCCTGCCAAAAACGGCTCCATCGAAAATCTGACGCAAACGCAGGGCGTGCGTGAAATTTATCCGGCATGGTCGCCGGACGGAAAGTATATTGCATACGCTTCCGACCAAACAGGCGAATATGAAATCTACCTGCTTGAGAACAAAGCCGGCGCAAAACCGGTACAGCTCACATCCGGCTCTTCCGCCTGGAAATACGCCGCCATCTGGTCGCCCGACAGTAAATTTCTTGCCTATTCCGACCGGACATTGCAGTTAAAAATTATTGACACGGAAACAAAAAAAGAGATTGTTGCCGATAAAGCTGCCGAATCTGAAATCAGAGATTATGTCTTTTCTCCGGATTCCAAATGGATTGCCTATTCAAAGGAAGGTTCCAACGGGCAGCGCGCAGTGTGGGTTTACAACATGGATGAAGCCCAAAGCCATCAACTCACCGACAACACTTTCAATAACTATTTTCCTGTTTTTTCAACGGATGGAAATTATCTCTTTTTCATTTCCAACCGCGATTTCAATCTCGGATTTTCAAGCTACGAATTTGACTACGTCTATCAAAATGCAACCCGCATCTATGCCATGATTCT
>CAZVAD010000088.1:0-3462 GCA_964624645.1 uncultured Mariniphaga sp. | reverse complement strand
AAACTGGAAATGTATGACATCGAAGAGGAAAAAAGCAAGGAGATTATGAACAATGTTACGCAGGTGCAGGTGTCGGCAAATCACAAAATGATGCTCTACCGCTCCGGCAGCGATTTTGGTATTTCTGCAATCAAACCGGGATTGAAACCGGGCGAAGGCAAATTAAATCTGAACAATCTGGAAATGAAACTTGATCCGCGCAGGGAATGGGCTCAGATTTTCAATGATACCTGGCGTATTTTCAGGGATTATTTCTATGTGGGCAATCTTCACGGCGTGAACTGGAAAAAGGTCAGGGAGAATTACAGCCAATGGGTTCCTTTTGTTGGCCACCGGGCAGACCTTGACCATATTCTCAGCGAAATGGTTTCCGAATTGAATGCCGGCCATGCCTATATCAACTGGGGCGATTTTGAACAGGTGAAACGCGTGGAAGGCGGCCTGCTGGGCGCCAGGCTGGAACCTGACGCAAAAGCAAACAGATTCAGGATTTCAGAAATCTACGACAGTGAAAACTGGAACAACCAGCGCCGCTCGCCGCTGGCAGCCCCCGAAGTGGACGTGAACGAAGGCGATTATCTTCTGGCCATCAACGGAAAAGAGATCAGAGCGGATGAAAATCCATACCAATACCTTGAAAACCTGGCCGGCAAACGTACTGAAATCACCGTTTCAGCCCATGCTGACGGAAGCAATCCCCGGACATCGGTCATCAAACCCGTCAAAAGTGAACTGGAGCTGATGTATCTCACCTGGGTGAACCGGCGCCGCGAAATGGTGGATAAACTTTCCGGCGGACGCATCGGCTATATTCATGTTCCGAACACCTCGTACGAAGGCAACCGGGAGCTGTTCCGCGGAATGTATGCGTACCACGACAAGGAAGCGCTGATTATTGACGACCGCTACAACGGTGGCGGCTTCATCCCCGACGTGATGACCGATCTGCTCGACCGCAAAACGCTCAGCTACTGGCAGCGCAACGGACTTGACCCCATGCGTACGCCCGGAGTGGCACACGATGGGCCCAAGGTTATGCTCATCAACGGATACTCCTCGTCAGGCGGCGATGCCTTTCCCTATTTTTTCAGAAAAAAGGGACTTGGAACACTCATTGGCACACGCACCTGGGGCGGACTGGTGGGAATATCAGGGAATGCCTCATTGGTTGACGGAGCAAATATTTCGGTGCCCCGGTTTGGCATTTACGATGAGAATGAAAACTGGATCATTGAGGGAATTGGCGTATATCCTGACATTGAAGTGGTTGACCGCCCCGAGCAGTTAGCCAAAGGAGAAGACCCTTCCATTGAAAAAGCAGTGGAGGTATTGCTCCGGCAACTGGAGGAAAATCCGGTGAAAAAGGTGAAAACGCCACAACCGCCCAACCGGTCAGAATGGATTGAACAGGATATTCACTGATTTGTAAAATGATTTTTTATTTTCTCTCTGATTTACAATTACGTTTCTAAATTTGCTGCTCATTTTAAGGAGTTGAAATTCTGAAATTGCAATTATGTCTTTTGAAGTCTGGATAGTACTTGGAGTTCTGCTGTTTCTGATCGTGGCTTTTCTGCTGGAGGCTATGCGTCCGGGATTGATTTTGCTCAGTGCGGCAGTGATTTTTATGGCAACGGGAATCATAACCGACCAGGAACTCATTGCGGGCTTTTCAAACGACGGACTAATCACAATAGCCGTACTCTTCCTCATCAATGAAGGAATCAAACAATCGGGGTTGTTAGGCAGGCTGGCGACGGTTTATCTGCCGCGGAAACGAAATCCCATGACCTTCATGCTGCCGCGGATAATGCTGCCGGTGGCTGCCTTTTCCGCATTTCTGAACAACCTGCCCATTGTGGTGAATTTTGCACCCATTCTGATTCGCTGGGCTGAGTTTATGAAAATTTCCCGGAAAAAATTCCTGATTCCTCTTTCCTATGCCGCCATTCTTGGCGGAATGTGTACGCTGATTGGCACCTCTTCAAACCTGGTAGTGCACGGGCTCATGCTCGAAAGCGGGGTGAAAGGGTTTCACCTGTTCGAATTGGGAAAGATCGGCCTGATCATCTCCATTTTCGGACTCATTTACATGTCCGTTTTCGGGAACTGGCTGCTGCCCGGTGAAAAAATCAAATTTGACAAAAAATCTGATCACGAAAGCAAAGACTATTACTACAACCTTCAATTGACGGATAAAAGCCGGATTATCGGAAAAAAAGTGGTACGCAGGCGGATTGAGGGGTTACCGGGCCTTGAGGTATATTCCATTTCCCGGAACAACAAAATTATCGTGCCGCCACAACCGGAATTGATCATTGAGCCCGGCGATGAACTTCTTGTTACCGGAAATGCGGAAAGGCTGAACTATATTCTGGGTCATAAGGACATCAGACTAAAGGGAATAGAGTTTATAAGCCATGAAAAACGAGAGGATCTGAAGCAATATGAAGCAGTGCTGTCGCCCCGTTTTCCCTGGCTGGGACAGACGGTTACCGAATGTCATTTTTTTGAACAGCTCAATGCTGTGGTTCTGGCAATTCACCGGCACGGTGAGCGGATTACAGAAAATCTCAGCAACCTGAAACTGATGGAAGGCGACAATGTGGTTCTTCTCGCCAAAGAAAGCTTTTACGAAACGTGGGGCGCTTCCCAGATGTTTTATCTAGTGAACTACATGGGCGAGCTGCATCAGGACAAAGGCAAGCGAGTGAAATGGGTTGCCGGGATAATTCTGCTGGCCATGGTTGCAGCCATTGTGGTCAACGAGCTGGTTTCTTGGGGATTTGGTATGCGCCTCAATATTTTTGTTTATGTAGCTTATGCTGCAATTCTGATGGTCTGGCTCAGAATAGTTCCTCAAAGAAATTACACAAAAGCAGTGAGTTGGGATATGATTATTTCCATTGCTTCGGCATTTGCCATCGGCAAGGCGATGCAAAATTCGGGCGTGGCCAACCTCCTTGCAGCTGAAGCCATCAATACCGTTCGCACTATCGGCCCGGTGGGTGTGCTTGCCATCATGTGGCTGCTCACTTCGGTGCTCTCGGAAATCATCACCAACAATGCAGCGGTTGCGCTGGTTTTCCCCATTGCAGCTATGGCCGCCCAACTGCTGGGAACCGATTCCCGGCCATTTTTTGTTGCCGTTGCCATTGCCGGCGCTTCCAGTTTTATGACAGCAAGAGGATACCGCTCAAACCTGGTTACAAAATCTGTCGGGAAATATTCAGGACTGGACTTTGTCCGGATTGGCGCCCCCATGCAGTTTGCGGCTTTCATTCTGAGTGTCTGGCTTATTCCCTATTTCTGGCCTTTTTAGGAGTTTGCAAAACCAGGTTTTGACGAATGTTGCAAATTTGCGGGTATTGTGCGGATTCCTTCATTTCGTGAATAACAACGAAAATTTTCAGCATAAAAAAAACCAAAAGAAAAAGTATCTTTGTGATAAACAGATAAAAA
>CAZVAD010000087.1:10156-11636 GCA_964624645.1 uncultured Mariniphaga sp. | reverse complement strand
CCCCATCCCTATCCCGACATGGTTGCACGGTTTCAGTCCGTAATCAGCCACGAAATGAAAAAGCAGCTTTTGGAAAAGACCGGAAGCGAATTTCCAACACGCATCGTTGCCTGCATTGGCGGCGGAAGCAATGCTGCCGGCGCCTTTTATCACTATCTGAACCACGAGCAAGTGGAGTTAATTGGCGTTGAAGCTGCCGGAAAGGGCATTGAAACAAAGGAAACTGCCGCCACGCTGCATGTGGGTTTTCCGGGAGTGCTTCATGCCAGCAAAACCATGCTGATGCAAAATGCCGACGGCCAGATTACGGAACCGTACTCCATTTCTGCCGGACTGGATTATCCGGGAATCGGGCCGTTGCACGCCCATCTGCACCACACCGGACGGGAAAAAGTGCTGGCAGCCACCGATGAAGAAGCGTTGAACGCAGCATTGCTGCTCACCAAAAAGGAGGGAATTATTCCGGCGCTGGAGTCGGCTCATGCACTGGCAGCGCTTGAAAAAATCAAAATGAAATCCGGTGATATTAATGTAATTAACCTTTCGGGAAGCGGGAACAAGGACATGGAAACCTACCTGAATCATTTCGGATATTAAGAAAACACAACTTATTCAATCACAATTAATGTGCTCACTATAAATTTAATACATCATGAAAAACAGAATTAACCGGCTCTTTGAAGCCAAAAAGAAAAATATACTTTCCATCTATTTTACGGCAGGTTTTCCAAATCTGAACGATACTGCCGGAATTATCCGCGAACTGGAGAAAAACGGCACAGACCTGATTGAAATCGGCATTCCGTTTTCCGATCCGGCTGCCGATGGGCCAACCATCCAGAAAAGCAATCAGCAGGCGCTGAAAAACGGGATGTCCCTGAAAATACTGTTTGAGCAATTGAGCGATATTCGAAAATCGGTGAATATCCCTTTGATTCTCATGGGATATTTCAATCCGGTGATGCAGTTTGGAGTAGAAAAATTTTGTAAGAAATGCAAGGAAACAGGCATTGACGGTGTTATTCTGCCCGATCTTCCACCGGAAGAATTTGAGGAAAATTTCAGAGAGGTTTTTGAAAAAAACAATCTATACAATGTTTTATTGATCACACCGCAGACTGACGAAGCGCGGATCAGGAAAATTGACAGCATAAGCGGGGGATTTATCTATATGGTTTCCACGGCTTCCACAACCGGAGATGGAAAGAAGGTGGAAGATTTTCACCGGGATTACTTTGAACGGGTGCAGCAAATGAATCTGAAAAATCCACATCTCACCGGCTTTGGAATTTCCGACAGGGCAACATTTGAAAATGCCTGCACCTATGCAAACGGCGCCATTATCGGCAGTGCATTTGTGAAAGCGCTGCAAAACGGCAGTGATTTGAAAACTTCCATTTCAGAATTCATAAAAAGCATTCGTTCCGAAAATTAAAACTGTATTTCCAAGGCATTTATCCTTTGAAAAATCTATTTTTGG
>CAZVAD010000087.1:0-10056 GCA_964624645.1 uncultured Mariniphaga sp. | reverse complement strand
CGAAAATTAAAACTGTATTTCCAAGGCATTTATCCTTTGAAAAATCTATTTTTGGAACGGAATGATTGGAAAAGAAAAAAAACGATAAAAAAACGTAAACAATGGATAGCTTAATAAAGCCGGAATATGAAACGTTGATATTCCAATTCAGAGGTTTTAAAGTAATGATTGATAATGATCTGGCTCTTCTTTATGATGTTCCCACAAAGGCATTAAAGCAACAGGTAAGAAGAAATATCGAAAGGTTTCCTGATGATTTTATGTTCGAACTGTCTAAGAATGAGAAAGATGAACTGGTCACAAATTGTGACCGGTTGGCATTATTAAAGCATTCCTCGGTAAACCCTTTGGCTTTTACAGAGCAAGGTGTATCCATGCTTTCGTCAGTATTACGTTCCGAAAAAGCTATTCAAATCAATATTGAAATCATGCGGGCTTTTGCCCGGTACAGGGCACTATTGAAAGAAAATGATGAATTGAAAAAAGAAATCTTAAAACTTGATGCCAAACTCAATCAGGCATTTAAATTTTTACTCGATAAATTTGATGCACTGCACCAAAAAACAAATGAACCCAGAAACCCCATTGGTTATAAAGTGAATAAAAACATTTAAAAATGATTAAACTGACTAATTTCCACCCAGATTTCATTTCTGATTCGAGCTCACATTGAAAGTCACCTAAAAAATTTTCATCTTCAAATAACTCAAAATGAAAAAATATTTTTTATTCTTCGCACTTGCAACCTTTATTGTACAAAACCTTCAATCGCAGATAAACACACCGGCAAATTTGCCTGACTCCGTCTATTCCGGCAAACAGGGAAAATTTCATGTGCAGGGCGTCGCCGTTGATCAGGAAAACGGGTACATCTATTTCTCGTTCACGGACAAACTGGTTAAAACGGATTTGTCAGGGAAAGTCATCGGAAGCATAACCGGTTTTGTCGGCCATTTAGGTGACTTGTTTTTTGATGCCGGAAGCGGCAAAATATATGGTTCGCTGGAATTTAAAGACGACGCCATCGGTAAGGGAATCAGCAAAACACTTGGAGTGGACAACAGAGCCACCGTTGGCTTTTATGTTGCCATCTTCGATGGTTCACGTATTGTCAGGCCCGGCATGGATGCTGAAAAGGAGGATTTGCTGCGCACGGTCTATCTGAAGGAAGTTGTAGATGATTACCAGGCAAAAGTGAAAATTGGCGACCGGGAACTTCAACACCGCTTTGCATGTTCCGGAATTGACGGAATCACCCTGGCACCTTCAATCGGCAAACCACAAAACAGCAAAAAGTTTTTGTATATAGCATATGGCGTTTACGGCGACACCACCCGGAATGACAACGACCATCAGGTCATTCTGAAGTACGATATTTCCGGCTGGGATAAGTGGGGCAAAAATCTCTATCAGAAAAATCTTCATCAATCGGGCCCGAAAAAACCTCTGGCAAAATATTTTGTGAAGACCGGAAACACAACCTACGGCATTCAGAATCTGGCGTGGGATAAACACACCGGAAACTTTTTTGCAGCAGTATATCGCGGAAAAAAGGCACAGTTTCCAAACTATGGTTTATTTGTCATTGACGGACAAAAAAAACCGGTGAAAACAACTGTGCTTTCAGACAATAAATCTCTTAAAGTCAAGACACTTTCATTGCTGAATGCCGGGCCACATGATATCAAATCAGGAATCAGAGGCTGGCATTTCAATTGGGGAACCACCGGATTGTGCCCGTTAGGCGACGGGTTATTTTACATCTCGCATAATGCCAAAACAGAAGATGGCCAGCAGGTGAGCACCATTTACAAATACCGGTGGATTGGCAATGAAAAAGAGGCATTTGTCCGGGTGAAATAAAATCAGGGGGTTTCAGATTTGCTCTGAATTCCCAAAACATGTAAATTCAGCCCAAATAAAAAATTGTAAAATGAGAGCAACACATATTTTTGCCTTAGCACTGACTTTTTCAGTTGCTTCGTGCGTTTCCACCAGACAATTTGCTGATGTTCAGGAGAAGTTGAAAACCTTAACCGGCGAAAACGAAACACTGAAACAATCCAACCAACGGCTTGAAACAGCCAACCGGGAATTTGAAAGCGCAAATGCGCAACTCACGGAAAGAAATAAAAAACTGAATGCACAGGTAGAAGAAGCATTGTATGACCTGAATGTCCAGAAGCAAAAATATGCCGGGCAGGAAATTGACATGCAAAATCTGAATCGCCAGCTGGACATTCTCAGAGCCGGCAGCACCTCGGAGATTGAGACCCTGATGGGCGAATTGCAGACTGCCCGCCGCGATTTAAACCAGCGGGAAGACCGGCTCAGGGATGCCGAAAAAGAGCTGGCCGAACGAAACAAACGGCTTATTGAGCTTCAGGAGGTTCTGACACAGAAAGACCAGGCGGTAAAAGAGCTGAGGGATAAAGTGGTCAGGGCGCTGACCGGCTTCACGGATAACGGATTGACCGTACATGAGAAAAACGGAAAAGTTTATGTTTCCATGGATGAAAAACTGCTTTTCAAAACCGGGCAATGGGCGGTTGACCCCAACGGACAAAAGGCTCTGCGCGATTTGAGCGTTTTGTTGGCTGAAAATCCCGACATCAACATCATGGTGGAAGGCCACACCGATGACGTTCCCATGCGCGGTTCGGGAGATGTAAAAGACAACTGGGACCTGAGTGTGATGCGCGCAACGGCTGTCACTAAAATACTCACACAAAATCCGCAGCTCAATCCCGAAAGAATCATTTCTGCCGGACGAAGCGAGTATGTTCCGCTGGATACGGACAAAACCCCTGAAGCCAGACAAATGAACCGGCGCACAGAAATCATTCTTTCCCCAAAACTGGATGAACTGCTGAAAATTCTGGAAGCAAACTGAAAATGCTGTTTTCTGAAAGGAGTAGCCTAAACCTCAGAAAGCCCGTTGACAACTTTGCAAATTTCTGCAAGCCCGTCAAGCGTGAGAAGCTTTTCAATCTTCCGGATATTTTTTGTGAGCGGCGCAATCACTTTACTTAAACCACCCGTGGCCACAACAGTAATTTTCTCGCCCAGTTCATCCTGGGTGCGTTCAATCATGGAGTCGGCCATCCCGGTAAAGCCGTAAACAATCCCAGACTGGATGGCATGGATTGTATTTTCACCCAAAACCGACGGCGGCGCAGTCAGGTGAACATGCGGCAACTGGGCTGTTCCGCCTGCCAGGGCATCCACTGCCGTCTGCAATCCCGGCGCAATGGCAACTCCCCTGATTTCGGCATCTTTGCCAATCGTCGTAAAAGTGAGCGCCGTACCAAAATCAATAACCATCGTCAACTTTCCGAATTTACTGAATGCAGCAACTGAATTCGCCACAATGTCGGCGCCAATTTCATAAGGATTCAGGATTTTTACCGGAAGCTTCGGGTAAATCTCCGGCCCGACTACCGTAACCGTTGTCCGGTCATACAAGCGGGTGAGCATCTCGGTGAACGGGCGTATCAGGGTTGGAACCACACTGGAAAGAATAATGTTGTCCACATCGCTGCGAAATATCTGTTTGGCCGTCAGTAATGAGCGAAAAATCACCTCATATTCATCGGCAGTTTTCTTGTCATCAGTCTGTATTCGCCAATGATTCAACCATTTGCCATTATTACTTACTCCAAAAACGATATTCGTGTTTCCAATGTCAATTGCTAATAACATAATTTTATTTTTTTCGACAAATAAAAATTGCAAATTGAAAATCAAGAACAAACTTAATGGTTTATATTTTTCCAAAGGCTTTTAAAAAGACTTAATTTTTGGGAATTGAAAAAATTGCCGCCGGTTATTGACAAAAAAGTGATTTTTGGGAAATTTTACTACCTTGCGGAACGAAAAAAACATACGGTTATGGCAAGCTTAAGAGATTTGAAAAAAGATATTGACATGCTGATGTCAATGGCGCTGGAGGACTGCTTTTATATTCTGGAATACAACTCCAAAGCAGACAATGAAGCAATCCTGGATATTGCAAAGGATGTGATTCAAAAGCACAGGGAGCTCAGGAAGAGGGTTAAACATCCGGGCGGGAAAAAGGATAGAAAACAGGTGAAGAAATACTTCAACGAACTTGCTGCCGATGCGCTCAATGCCGCCAATGATGCTTTTGAAGCGCTGTCGGCAGAAGTTAAAAAAACTGCCTGAAAATGTTTGGCTGAAATCCGGCCATCCCGGCGCTGAACAAAAACCTTCCGGATTTCTTCGCACGAAAGAATAAACCAAAACCCACAATTGACTTTTAATTTGCGGCACACAAAAGATTATTAATTTTGTATCGTTATATCATTAAGATTTTTTGAGCGATGAACGAATCTGATATTCTGAAAAAAGCAAAAGCAAAAGAGAGGCGGAACAATATCATTGTGATTGTGCTGTCAGCTATTCTCGTTACAGTTGGAATTTTATATTTCTTGCAAAACAGGGAGCACAAAACCATCGTGCATGAACTCAAACTTGAAAAGGATTCCATTCAAATAGAATTGAACGAGCTGGTTTTTCGCTATGATTCACTGGAAACAGAAAATGATACAATCAACGAGCAACTTTTTGTGGCACAGGCCAAAGTGAAAGATTTGCTGATTGAAATAGAGCAAACCAAAAAGGTTAGTCTTGAAAAAATCAATTCCTATCAAAAGCAAGTGACCACCCTTCGGGGGATTATGCGTGATTTTGTTGTCCAGATTGATTCGCTCAACCGCAGGAATCAGGAGCTTTTAGCCGAAAATCTGGAGGTAAAGGAGCAGTATAAGCGGGTGGAAACAGAGAAACAGCAAATCAGCGAAGAGAGAGACCGCCTGGAGCGCAACCTCCAGCGGGCAGCCGTTTTGCAGGTGCGCGAGGTGATGGCGGAAGGACTTAACGCCCGCAACAAGGAAACAAAATTTGCAAACCGGACAGAGCGCATCCGCATCTATTTTATCATTAACGAAAATATCACCGCCCGCAGGGGGGCAAAGGATATTTATGTGCGTATCATGCGCCCCGACCAGCTTTTGATGAGTAAATCAGCCGATAACCTGTTCCGGTTTGAAGACCTTCGGATTCAATATTCGGCAATGCGTGAAGTGGTTTATGAAGGACATGATCTGCCGGTTGCCATTTTCTGGGATAACTCCAACGAACCTGCACTGATGCCCGGGAATTACACCATCGATCTTTTTGCCGATGGGAATAATATCGGCACAACAACCCTGTCGCTCAGATAATGTCCGGTTAAAAATCCAACTCTTTGGCTTCAATTTTTCGCCCGGAATATTCGTGCTCCTGCTCATTCAGCTTATTCATAACCTTCCGGTACATTTTTTCAAATTTCCGGGGCTGACTGGCATAAAACACAAGGGATTTTTCAAAAACCGAATCAGGAACCTCGTATTTGGCAAGAACTGAATAGTAAAAATCAACAGAACTGCTTTTCATCACCAGCGAATCGCGGACCCTGCGATTATTGAAAGCCGCTTCGGCAATGTGAACGTCAACCAGCATATTCACCATTTTATCAGCATGAATCAGTTTTTCCGGCTTTTCAACCACCGGCTTACTGCATGATAGCAAGAATGCTGAAAAGAATATTATCCATATTTTTAAATCAATTCTCATAACGATTTTCCCAGTACTTCATTTCGGGCTGCCAAATTAGAAATTGTTTGGCGTTCAGGCAACACACTTCATGTTAAAAGTTGTATCTCATAACTTTCAATTATACCGTCCTGAAAACAAAAATAAAAATACGGCAAGTTGACTTGCCGTATTTAGCTAAATTTGGCAAGTCAACTTGCCAAATTAACGTTTTTCAACTATATTTGTAGTTCATAATAATAAATAGTAATGTATTGGTATAAAAGATATCTTGAATTTCAAGAGCAAAGTTTTCTGACAAAGGGAAAAGTATTCATTCTGTATGGGCCTCGGAGGGTTGGAAAAACAGAGTTAATCAAAAAACTTATTGCCAATTATGGCGATAAGATGTATCAGGGTACGGGAGATAATCTGGAACTCCGGGAAATAATCTCATCTCAACGACTTAATCAGATTGCCACATATATGGGAGGTTACGATTTGATTTTCATAGATGAAGCACAACGAATCCCGGATATCGGACTTGGTTTAAAGCTTTTGGTTGATCATTTTCCCGAAATACAAATTATAGCGACAGGTTCATCTTCGTTTGACCTGTCGAATAAACTGGGCGAGCCGCTTACCGGCAGAAGTATAAAGCGAATTCTATATCCTGTTTCAATTTTTGAGCTTTTTCATCAGGAGGGCGGAATGAAAACAATGGAAATTCTTGAGAACCTGCTGATTTTTGGAGGATATCCGGAGATTCTGAACATAGAGGCTGCAGAAGAAAAAATCGAATACTTGTTTTCGCTCCGCGACTCGTTACTTTTAAAAGATATATTAGAACTTGAGCAAGTTAAAAATTCTACTAAACTGGTAGATTTACTCAAATTGCTGGCTTTTCAAATCGGACAGGAAGTATCATTGAATGAAATTGGAAATAACCTTGGGTTGGCAAAACAGAGTGTTGAAAGATATCTTGATTTACTGGAGAAAAATTTTATAATTAAAAAAGTAACCGGTTTTTCACGTAATCTTCGCAAGGAAGTTGTAAAAATGAATCGTTATTTTTTTTGGGATAATGGAATAAGAAATGCGCTGATAAATAATTTTAATATGCTGAATCAACGCAATGATGTGGGAATGTTGTGGGAAAATTTTCTTTTCATGGAACGATTAAAGACAAAAGAATACAAGCGCATTCATTCAAATGATTACTTCTGGCGGACTTATGATCAGCAGGAAATTGATCTCGTTGAAGAGCGGGAGGGAAAACTTTTCGGTTATGAATTCAAATTTTCGGCACAGAAAGTAAAAACACCTGTAGCATGGAGAAAAGCATATCCGGAAGCAGAATTTTCTGTTATTTCAAAAGAAAATTTCCTGCAATTCCTGACATAAACAGTTAGTGCTGCTTAAAATTGGCATTTAACCTTTCCGGTTCAGCTCTTTTGTTGATAGCAAGCCACAGGCTGCATAAATATCTTCACCGCGTGACGCGCGGATAGTGGTCAGAATTCCTTTTTGATTGAGCTGATCTTTGAAACGGCGGAGTGTTTCCTCATCCGGACTTTTCAGCGGTGTGCCCGGAACAGGATGAAACCGGATAAGGTTAATCCGGCATTTGAGCCCGTGGAGCAGGCGCGTCAGTTCCTTAACGTGGCGGAGCGTATCGTTCAGCCCCTCAAACAGAATGTACTCAAAAGAGATTCGCCGCTGCCGGCCAAAATCCCACCCTTTGATTTCTGCCACCACTTCATCCAGCGGATAGGCAACCTCCACCGGCATAAGTCTCCGCCGTTCGTCATTGAACGGAGTGTGAAGACTCACAGCCAGGTGCGCTTCACTTTTTTCGAGAAAGGTTTTCATTCCCGGAACAATACCGATTGTTGACACGGTGATTCTGCGCGGGCTCATTCCAAAACCCCAACCGGAAGTGAGAATATCAAGGCTTTTTAACACTTCATCAAGATTATCAAAAGGCTCGCCCATGCCCATGTAAACAATATTGGTAACCTGCCCGGCTTCCTCAATGCTTTTCACCTGGTTCACAATTTCGCCGGCAGAAAGCTGTCCCTGAAAACCCTGCTTTGCCGTGAAACAAAACAGACAGCCCATCTTGCAGCCTATCTGGGAACTCACGCAGACCGTAATCCGGTCGCGCTCAGGAATCATTGCGGTCTCAATAAATTTATGCCCGGAAGCAGAAAACAGGTATTTTTTTGTTCCGTCGATGCTTTGCTGCACCTTAACCGGAGCATCAAGTCCGATTTCAAAGTTTTCGGCGAGCTGCTCCCTCACTTTTTTTGAAAGATTGGTCATCTCCTCAATATTCTTCACATCTTTTTTATACAACCAATCTGCAATCTGTGAAGCAGTGAATTTTGGCAACCCCATTTCCCCTGTAATCTGCTGAAGTTCTGCCAACGTTTTTCCGAAAAGCTTTTCCATTTTTTGAAATTTTAGCAAAGATAATAGTGAAAGCTGATAAATAATCATTATGAAGCGAAATGACCCTGTATGAAAAAATTAACCCATATTTGAGAAATTTTAAAAACAAAAAGCATGAAAACAATATTACTTTCCGGGATTTTCGGTATTCTTTTATTCATCGGGGGGCTGTTCAATCCCGGGCAACCTGTTCCCGGAGCTGAAGTTTATATCCAGCAACAAGGCAGCGACCAGCCGGTGGCTTTTGTTACAACGGGTGATAACGGGAAAGCCACTTTTGCAAACCTTTCCGGCGGAATGTATTATCTGAAAGTTAATTTTCCTCAGCAGTCCGGCAAAATGATGCGCGGCAAAAATAATCCCGGCACCAGACTGGAAGTGGGTTATCATAACGACAAAAAGCAATATTTCGTCCGGGAAGATGAAGGATTTTTCATCGTCAAATTTTCGGGCATCAAGCAGTTGGTGAATAAAAACATTACCCCGATTTACAATCTGGAACTTGAAGGGAGAAGCAAACTGGTGGAAATCGGAAAATTTGAAGTAACCCGCAACAATGGCGGATTCACAATGGAAATCCGGGCGCAAAAACCCAAAAAATTCGGAAAAATTGTAGAGAAAGTGAAAACCGATCTCGGTATGGTAACTATAAGGAATTCACGATAAAGCGAATAAAAGCTTTCCAATGAATCAAAAAACCTTTAAGCAGAAAAGTATACATTTTTTTTGCTTAAAGGTTTTTTTTATCAGATAATTTCAAGTGCTTTTCCCACTTTTATGAATGCTTCAACTGCTGTGTCAATCTCGTCCAAACTGTGGGCAGCAGAGAGCTGCACGCGAATACGCGCTTTTCCGCGGGGAACTACCGGATAGCTGAATCCGATGACATAAATTCCTTCTTTCAGCAACTCATCGGCAAATTTCACCGCCAGCGGTTCGTCGTAAATCATAACGGGCACGATTGCCGTATTTCCATTTACCAGATCAAAGCCGGCTTTTTTCATTTTATTCCGAAAATACCTGGCATTTTCCATGGTTTTTACCGGCAGTTTATCCGACTCACCCAAAATTTCCAGAACTTTCAGGGTGGCGCCAACCGTTGCCGGCGCCAGCGTGTTTGAGAACAGATAGGGACGCGAACGCTGCCGCAGCATTTCAATAATCTCCTTCCTGCCGGATGTGCAGCCCCCGTTTCCACCGCCAAGCGCTTTCCCAAATGTTGTTGTGATGATATCTATTTTTCCGAGCAACCCGAAATATTCGGCGGTTCCCCTGCCCTGTTTCCCGATATAGCCGGAAGCATGAGAATCGTCAACCAGCACCAGCGCATCATACTTTTCAGCCAATTCAACAATCTCAGGCAATTTTGCCATGTCACCATCCATGGAAAAAACGCCGTCGGTAACAATCAGCCGGTATTTTGTGCCGGAAGCATCCTTCAGGCACTTTTCCAGTTCTTTCATGTCGGAGTGTTTGTAGCGAAAACGCTTTGCCTTGCAAAGCCTCACCCCGTCAATGATTGAGGCATGATTCAACTCATCTGAAATGATTGCCGAATCGGCATCCAGCAAAGGTTCAAAAACACCGGCATTGGCATCAAAACAGGCACAATATAAAATGGTGTCTTCCGTACCTAAAAATTCCGAAACCTTTTGCTCAAGCTCCTTGTGGATTTCCTGTGTTCCACAGATAAAACGCACGGAGGACAACCCAAATCCCCAATAGTTCATGGCATCCTGCGCAGCCTTTATCACTTCAGGATGATTGGCCAGCCCCAGGTAATTGTTGGCACAAAAATTCAGTACCGTTTCACCCGATGCAATACGGATTTCCGTATCCTGCGCCGAAGAAATTATACGCTCTGACTTGTATAAACCCTGCTCTTTCAGCTCATTAAGACTTATCTGCAAGTCCTGTTTCATTTGTTTGTACATTGGTGTAAATTTTTAAATTG
The DNA here is from genome assembly GCA_964624645.1 of uncultured Mariniphaga sp. Taxonomy (GTDB): domain Bacteria; phylum Bacteroidota; class Bacteroidia; order Bacteroidales; family Prolixibacteraceae; genus Mariniphaga. The sequence goes on along the minus strand of CAZVAD010000087.1, from coordinate 53 downwards.
CAATTCTGCTTCCTTATCCATGCAAAATTAATGAAACAAATAACAACACGAAG
>CAZVAD010000086.1:0-11684 GCA_964624645.1 uncultured Mariniphaga sp. | reverse complement strand
TAACCTTTTGTGTGCTTATTGAAGATTAAATGTAAATTTGTGCGCTGAAAAACCAAAGCAACGAATTCCTGCAAAACAGGTTGTAATTTGCAAAAAGTAAATCATCAGATTGCAGGGGCATATTAAAAATCAGGTTACAGAAATTTTACAGACTATGGTTCATAATTTAAAAAACCGGAGCTTTTTAAAATTACTGGACTTTTCAGCCGGAGAAATCCGTTTTTTACTGGATTTGTCGGCGGCATTGAAAAAAGCAAAATATTCCGGCGCTGAACAGCAGCGCCTTAAAGGGAAAAATATAGCGCTCATTTTTGAAAAATCTTCTACCCGCACCCGCTGCGCTTTTGAAGTTGCCGCTTATGATCAGGGGGCAAACATCACTTACCTCAATCCGGCAGATTCACAAATCGGGCACAAGGAGTCGGTCAAAGACACTGCCCGTGTTCTGGGACGGATGTACGACGGTATCGGATACCGCGGTTTTGCACAGGCAACAGTGGAAGAGCTTTCGCGCTATGCCGGGATTCCCGTCTGGAACGGGCTTACCAACGAATTTCATCCCACCCAGATTCTGGCCGATTTTCTCACCATGCGGGAATATTCTGAAAAACCACTTTCGCAAATTAAATTTTGCTTTTTGGGAGATGCCCGAAATAATGTGGGAAATTCACTTATGGCAGGCGCAGCAAAACTTGGCATGGATTTCAGGGCAGCCGCTCCCGAAGGATACCATCCGGGGAAAAATCTTCTGGAACAGTGCCGCCGGATAGCCAGAGATTCCGGCGGAAAAATACATATTACCCCGGATGTGGCAGAAGCGGTTCACGATTGCGATTTCATATACACCGACGTGTGGGTTTCCATGGGTGAGCCGGAAAATGTGTGGGCAGAGCGCATCCGGATGCTACACCCCTATCAGGTGAATAAGAAAGTGATGGAACTCACCGGCAATCCGGACACGAAGTTTCTGCACTGCCTGCCTGCACTCCATAACCGCAACACACAAACCGGCGAAGAAATTTTCCGGAAATCCGGCATTGACGCCTTGGAAGTAACCGAAGAAGTGTTTGAAAGTGAAGCTTCCATTGTATTCGATCAGGCAGAAAACAGACTGCACACCATCAAGGCGGTGATGATTGCCACACTGTCGGAAACCACAAACCAAAATATTTCATAAAAAATCATTAAAAAATAAATTATGAGAAAATTTACGATTGGCTTTCTTTTCATGCTGCTCGCAACAGCCATTTATGCTCAGGAAGATATCCGCGCGGAAATATTGTCATTCCCCGACAGCACCGAACTGATCATCCGGAACGGCAGAAAGCTGGTGATTGACCGAATCCTTGCAGGGGATCATAAAAAAGCGGTCAGCACCATCAATTTTTTGAAAAATGAAACAGACAAGCGCTACGTGATTTTTTATCCTGTCGAAGAATTGCTTCTCTCCCTGGCTGTCAGAAATTTTCCGTTGTTTCTCTACAATGCCAAAAATTACGAACATTTGTTGGATGAAAAAACAAAGTCGGTACGGGTGGATAGTATTCTGGAAGAACTGAATGAATACCTGAACAATGAAATACATTTTATTTCCGAAGAACTTGAGTCTTCCCATTTAGCTGAAAAAGACAAGGAGATCATCCGGTTGTATATTCGCTATTATTCGGGCGACAATACCGCCACGCTTTATAAAGACATTAAAAATTATCAAAAGTCTAACCCGGATTCTGAGTATGCCTATTTTTCAAAACAACTGAAAAAATCATCCGGCACAAGCAGAACCAATTTTCTGATCGGCTACGGCAATGAATTCCTGACCGGAGAAATCGCCGACATGTTCACCGGCAGAAACCATTTTTTAAACATGGAGATAGATGTATTTATCAATCAGTTGTATCTGTCCATGTTTATCAGCGGAAGTGTAAGCAAGGTATTTTCAGAAACAGACCTTCCGGTAAAGAAAAAAGAGCTTATTCACGCAAAAGATGAAAAAGCAAGCGCCCTGAAATACGGCGCCAAAATCGGAAGAAAAATATATTCGGGACAAAACATGAATCTCTATCCATTCCTGTCATTTGGCGGTTATGAAATAAACTCGCAGTCCAAAGAATTCAAGGAAATGGACACAAAAAACCCGAAAAATAATCTGGTGGGTTCCTTTTTTACCGGCATTGGCGCAGCAAGCGACATTGTTCTGAGAAAATGGGTCTCCCATTCATTGTATGAACCATCAGCGCTGGTTTTTTTACGCCCCGAGATTGGCTACGACAGGTTCTGGTCAAAAAAACAGTATTCCGGTGGCGGTGATTTTTATTTCAAGGTCTCTTTGGGAATCAGTTTAGGCTCATTTTAACTCATGTGAAAATCAATTCCAAGCCTGTATTTACGGAGTCATTCCCTTTTTAAATCCCGGACGAGCGTCTTTATCAGGCAATTGACACTCCCTGTTTAAATAGGATTTCAATTTCCGGTTGTTTAAAATCAAACAAAAGATATTATTGTCTTTTTGTATGATTATTTTCTATATTTGCAGGAATTTCTTGTAAACACTTTTAAAAAATTTTGATTATGGAAAAATTAGATGTGACTAAAATTGAACCCAGAATGAAACACCCAACCATTTTTCAAAAATATGACGATTTGAAAATAGGTGAGGCCTTTGTTATCCACAACGATCACGATCCAAAGCCCCTTTATTATCAGTTGTCTGCAGAAAAAGGCGATGTGTTCGACTGGGAATATCTGGAAAAAGGCCCTGAAGTTTGGGAGGTGAAAATCACCAAGCAGAAAGAGGACGAAGAGTAAAAAATGATGAAAAAGGCTGAAGACTTTACAGGTCATCAGCCTTTTTCTGCTGGCAGCATCAAATGAAAATTAACAGGGAAACAAAAATATCGGCGCTGATTAAGGAAAATCCCCGGTCCATTGAGGCGATTGTCCGGGTAAATCCCCGTTTCAGCAAACTGAGGAATCCGCTGCTCCGCGGAATTCTGGCTTCAAGAACCAGTCTGGAAGATGCTGCACGGATCGGAAAAAGCGATATTAATGAACTGTTCAAATCTTTGGAGGAAATTGGTTTTGAAATTGAAACCACACCAGCTGTGCACGAAGAATTTGCAGAAATTTCTGCAAATTCAAAAATTTCCGGGGCAATCCGGGAATCAAAAGTTGTTTCACTGGATGTGAGGCCAACTCTGGACAGGGGCGGCGATCCTTTCAATGAAATCATGCGGGAACTGATGCTGCTCGATGAAGATTACGCACTGGAAGTGATCAACTCCTTTGAGCCGACTCCGCTCATTAAAATTGCCAACGACAAAGGGTATGCAAGTATGGTGGAAACAAAAGGGGAACTTGTTTACACCTACTTTATCAAAGCGGGTGAAGCAAAGGAAGAAGCACCATCCGGCAACACAGTTTTTAAGATTTCAGTGGCAGAGCATGAAAAACGGGTTGCCCAATGCAACAGGAAAATTCACGAAGAAGATGTGCGTGATCTGGAAATGCCGCTCCCGATGGTAACGATTCTGAGCAGACTGGAAACCATGGGAGAAAATGAAGCGCTCTATGTGCATCACAAAAAAATCCCGCAATATTTATTGCCTGAGCTGGCAAAGCGTCATTATAAAACATGGATTGCCGAAGTGGACGACCACAATGTAAAACTACTGATACATAAATAGATGAACCAGATTGCCAGCGAAAATGCTCCGTCTCCCAAAGTTGTTGTTCCGCATTATGTTTTCGGCGGAATCACCCTTTTAATCATCTCGCTCCTGATTGTCTTTCATCCGGGAGCTTTCACGCAGCATTTTTTCAATCCGAAACTGCTTGCCATTTCCCATCTCCTGGCGTTGGGCTGGATCACCATGATAATTTTCGGCGCGCTGTATCAACTGCTTCCGGTTATTCTGGAAGTCAGGTTACACAGTGAAACTTTAGCGAAATTTTCGTTCGCTTTCTTAGGCTCGGGAACCATTATTCTGGCGTTGTCATTCTGGGAATTTTCAATCGGCATTTTTCTTTTTGTGGCAGGAAGTTTCATTGTGATTGCAATCAGCCTGTTTTTGGTGAATATTCTGAAAACTGCCTGGAACTCAGAAAAAAGAATCATTGAGCGCAAATTTATTGTCAGCTCCGCCTACTGGCTCTTGTTTACGGTGTTGGCCGGCCTGACCCTGGCGCTGAATCTGGCCTATTCCTTTTTGAAAGTTTCTCACATTGAGCTTTTGAAACTTCATGCACATGCAGGAATGGCAGGGTGGTTCCTGCAACTGATCATTGGCGTGAGCGCCAGGCTGTTGCCCATGTTCATGGTTACCCACAACCCGGAAACAAAAAGATTGCATTTCACGTTTTATGCTGTAAATTCCGGGCTGATTCTTGGAATTTTCTCGTTGTATCTGCAATTTAAAACAGGAATTATTCTCAGCGCCCTGCTGATTGTTTCAGGAATTGTCATTTACCTGATTTTTCTTGTGGATTCCTACAAAAAAAGGGTAAAAAAACAGCTTGACATCGGGATGAAACAATCCGCGCTATCCTATGCAATCCTTGTCATTCCGTTGTTTCTGATTTTCATTCTTCTGTTTGAATCCCGGTTTCCCGTTACGCTCACCATACCCCTTTCAGTGGCTTACGGAAGCGCCATTGTCCTGGGATTTATCACCTCTCTGGTCATGGGGCAAACCTATAAAACACTGCCTTTCATTGTGTGGCTGAAAGTGTACCGCGGGAAAGTCGGGAAGGTTGTCCTGCTTTTGCCCAAAGACCTTTATTTTGAAAAAGTTGCCGTTGCCCAAACGTGGTTTTTTGCGGCTGGTTTTGCCATTCTGCTCTGCGGAATTTTTGCCGCAATGGAGAAAATTGTCATGGCAGGCGGGCTTGTCCTGTTGCTGTCGGTGGCGCTCTACAACTTTAATATCATAAAAATTGTTTTTCATAAACCCACAAGTAAATAAGCTGATATGAGTCCCGAAGAAAAAAACATGAATGAAGTGCTTCGAAATGTTATCGACCCCGAGCTGATGGTCAATATCGTTGACTTAGGTTTGGTTTATGACGTAAAATATATCGACACCGAGAAAAAAATTGATGTGATGCTAACGCTGACATCTCCCGGCTGCCCTATGGGTGGAATCATTATTGAAGATGCCGAGAAATCGCTTCAGGAGATTTACCCCGACTGTGCAGTCAGTATCAATCTGGTCTGGGATCCGCCCTGGTCAACCGAAATGCTCACCGAAAGGGGGCGGGAAGAACTGGGTTTTTATTAAACTTTTGTCTCTTGAATTTTTCAGGAAATCTCCAGGCGGTTCAACACAGCTTTGTTCTGATTGATTTTCTGCGCCAGCGACTGAATGGTCAGATTATTCATTAAATCGTAAAATGCGTCCCTGACTTTTGCGTATTCATCGTGCATGGGGCAAGGATTTTCGGCATTGCACGATTCCAGCCCAAACCCGCATTTGTGAAAAAAATCCTGTCCATCCGTAACTTCCATGATATCAAGTAGCTTTAAGGGCTTCTCCAGGTCTTCAAAGAAAAAACCGCCTCCCCTACCTTTTACAGATGAGATTAGTCCTGACCGGGTTATGGTTTGAAGTACCTTGCCTGTAAATTCCCTGGGCGAATCAATATTCTGAGCAATTTCCCGGAAACCCGGCCTCTCCCCTTTCACATTCTGCATGTAGATATACACCAGCGACCGGATAGAATATTTTGTCGTTTTGCTTAACATGTCAAAAGTTTTGCGTTGAACTGTCAGATTTTTCTGCGATTTATCATGTAAAAAAGATACTGTAAAAGTTTTTGAAACAAACCCCCAGATTAAAGGACACATGTATCTTTTTAACTTCTCACAGAAACAATAACCGGCAATCATTGTTCTGACAATTTTTCAATCCGGACAAATTGAATGATTTTTCTTCAGTAAAAATCAACCAAAACAAAAGCGGAACCCCGGATAAACCGGAATCCCGCTTTTACTAAAAAGAAATAATTTTCTACCGGCTCAAATCTTTTATTCTGATGTTTCTGAATTTCAGGTCAGAGCCGTGTCCCAAAAAGCCGATATAGCCTGTCGAACGCTTCAACCCCGGATGATCCTTTCCGTCCAATGTGCCGTTTTTGCTTGCTTCGGCAAGGTCGCCGTCAACGATTACGGTTCCGTTCAACGTGACTTTGATCCGGGTTCCCTTTATATGGATTTCTTCATAATTCCACTCCCCAACCGGATTCAGATAACCCCGTTTGGCGGGAATAATTCCGTAAACCGAGCCGTGGTACTGGTATTCATGCAGCTTGGCATAAATCGGCGCAGTGTCGTCCAGAATCTGGATTTCCATGCCCTGATAGGCGGCATCGCCGGTGAGGGGCGCCCGGATGCCCACTCCGTTGTTTGCTCCGGGAGTAAGCTGAAACTCGAACCGGAAGATGAAATCCCCGTATTCTTTTGCAGTATAGATATTTCCGTGTCCTCCGCGCGCAGGCTGAACAACCATTTCGCCATTCTGTGCAAAATAATCAACCGTATTTCCCTGCCATCCTTCCAGATTCACCCCGTTGAACAGCGAAACAAAGCCTTCGGCTTTTTCCTCCGCTGTCAAACCGATTTCATCGGTTTTGATCTCTTTCACCCAGATATCGCGGAAAGCCAGTTCGTTTCCGTGTGCCTGAAGCTCAATGGTTCCTTCCCTGAAAATAGGAATACTGCGATCCCAGTAGTTATCCATGCGCACATTGTCCACCACCAGTTCGCCGTTCAGGTAAACGGTAACGTTTTCACCAATCATGGTAATTCTGAATGTATTCCATTCATCCAGCGGATTGTCGGCCACCTTCAGCGGGTCACGGATATTATCCCGATTGTTGTTGTACAACCCACCGGAACCTACCTGAGCACCGACTTCAACCCGCGAAGTATCCCAGATCTGCACCTGCGGTGTTCCGCGCAGGTAGATGCCGCTATCCCCCTCTTTGGTGATTTTCCAGTCCACAATCAGTTCAAAATCACGATACGGTTTCATTGAAACCAGATTTGCCCCGCGGCCATTAAAAATAATCTGGCCATCTCTTACGCTCCAGTTTTCAAACATCTTTTTGTTGGCTTCTTCCTGAGCTTTGGCACGTTCGGTATCGCTCAGTTTTGCAATTTTTATCGGATTGCCGTCCAGAAGCATTCCCTGCCATCCATCCAGATTTTTGCCATTGAACATGGACACAAAACCTTCATCTTTAGGCATCTGGTCAAGGTAATTGTTGATGTTGATTTTATCGTAATCACTTTCATCACCGGAAATTACAGCAACCACGCGATTCAGCAATTCCCGCACTTTATCCCCGGAAAAACTGTTTTTCCCATCCGAATCGGGAAGCGCAATACGCATCATTCCATGGGCTGCAGCCTGCCGGAGAGCATCATGGTCAAGATACTGTTCCAGATAGACTAATGAAAGATATGTTTTCAGGTTGGCAATGGAATTAATCACCTGTTTCTGAGCATCAGCGCCTGAAGCAAACGGCATAATTTTCCGGTATTGCAGCAGCTTCTGGTCATCGGGCAATTTTGCCGAGCGCACCTGGCGGACAAAATTTGAAACCGCTTTGGCACGGTAGTCGCCGGATGAGCTTTCTGCCACTTTATACAACGACGCGGCAGCGGAGTAATCTTTCCAGCCAGCCAGCGCTTCAAAGGCAGCCTCTTTCAGGCTTCCCGATGAATTATTGAAATATCCGGTAACTGCCTGCAAAGCGGCATCGCCTCCGATCTCGGGAAGTAACGTGATCAGCCGCTCTTTTTTGGCGGTGGAACTGAGTGCCTGCAACAATTTTCCTTTTTCCGTTTTCTCTGTTTCTGACCCTTTGGCGGCAGCAACAACAGCAAGCTGAGCCTGTTTGATTTCATCATCGCCCTGAGCATCAAACAGCAGTTTCAGCAGCGCATCCAGATTATCCTCAGTTGAAATAGATTTCAACGCATTAAATGCCGCTTTCTTTTCCGCCTGATTTTGTGAACCGGTGAGTGCAAGAATATCGTTGAAATAGGCATTCCCCGATTTGGCGGCAATTAAATCAATCAATGCGGCTTTGGTTTCACCGGAAGTCTGTTTCATCTGCAACGCCACAGGCGCCAGGTGGTCTTTATCAATGAGCTGCGCCAGTGCAGCACCGGATGCTTTAAGGTCATTGCTGGCAGCCAGGTGGTTCAGAAGAGTTGGAACCGCTTCCTTTCCCTGAAGTCTTGTCAGCGCCTCAATGACATCTTCCCGCACTATCGGAGAGCTATCCATCAAGTTCCGGGCAATGAAATCAATAGCCAGCGGATCGCCGCGGCGGCCAAGCATATCGATAATTTCTGCTTTTTTGTCTGCCGGAAGGGTTTTATTTGCTTTGGAAATCCACTGCCGTGTTCCGGCAACGCCTCCGACATTTTCCGCAATATTCAGTGCGGCATAACGAAACTCCTTATTGTCGCTATCCGCCGCTTTGAGCAATTCAGGCATGGCTTCATAACCGTAATGCTTAGCATAAATTGAAAGTGCACCGGCATAATTGTGCAACCTGTCGTCTGCACGATTGGCTTTGAAAATATCTTTCAGCGCTTTTTTGCATAAAACATCTTCGCCGCGCTCGGCCAGACGGTCAGCATAAGTAAGAAAGGCCTCGGCGGCATTTGCCGGGCAATACTGGAAATTGGCTCTTTTTGCTGCATTCAGCAACAGTTTGTAAGAATCCGGGCTTCCGATTTCTGCCAGCGCCATGAGCGCAGTTTTAAGCAGATTTAAGTTTTCGGTGGAAGTAGCGCCGGTGATTGCTTGCAATGCCGGTTCATACCTGAGCTCGCCCAAAGCTTTGACCAGCGTGGGCTTTACGGTTTCGGCCACATTCGGCAATGCTTCCAACATGGCGCCGGCTGCATTGCTGCCGCCCAAAGCCAGCAAAGCCTGCACAGCAGGTTCAGCAAGCTGTTCATGGGTCAGGTATTTCTTCACCGGGTCAACCATTTGGTTGCTGCCGATTAGTTGCAACTGGTTCAGTAAAAATGTCTTCACCTCCGTATCGCTTTGGCTTTCCAAGGCAGCCAGCAGGTTTTTTTCCAGTGCAACACGTGAATCTTCCCTCCCAAAAACACTGGAATAGCGCGTCATGCCATTGATGGCAAACCGCACAGCGGTATCGTCATCCACGCCGGGAGGTGTCAGTTGTTCGGCAATTTTCTGAAATCCCTGAGGCCCCAGATCAATCAGTTCTGCCATCACCCGGTCAAGATGAACCAGATCATTTGTGGGCATCTGGGCAAGGGCATCAGCAACTTTTGTATCAAGAGTGCGCCTGTCCTGAGCAGAAGTTGAAGCAAAAACAAAAGCCAGGATAAAAAGAATTGTGAATTGAAATATACTTTTTTTCATTGTTTCAAATTTTAAATTATGCTCAGGTTTTTTACATGGTCCACGGCGCCCGCATGGGTGGATTAATCAGCCGGTTTGCACCTTCATCGTCAATGAACTCCAGTTTTTCGGGATCAAAGTTGAGCGTTCGTCCCAGACGAACGGCAACAATTCCAAGGTTCACCAGTGTAGCCGAACGGAATCCGTTGGTTTCATTCAATGCAAATTTTTTCCTGGTTTTCACCGATTCGGAGAAGATTCCAATCTGTGGTTCCGGATCGGGAAGGGTTTTCAGGAACGACTGCAGGTTGGGAATATCGGAACGGAATCCCTGATATATTTTCCCGTAAGGCCCTTCGATGTATGCAGCATCTTTGTCCTTGTTTTCACCATCAAGAATAATCTGACAACCGTCGGCATAGGTGTAGGTGATGCGCCTCCACGAACCCACAGCGTCATAATGCTGCTGGGGGGCATCCACTTCAATGCGCACCGGACTGGTGTCGTCTTTTCCGAGCATATACTGCACAGGATCAAGATAGTGCTGTCCCATATCGCCCAAACCGCCACCGTCGTAATCCCAGTATCCGCGGAATTTGGAGTGCACTCTTTCCGGGTTATAAGGTTTATATGGTGCAGGCCCCAGCCAGAAATCGTAATCAAGGGTTTCCGGCACCGGCATCGGTTTGAGATTGTGCTCGCCGCTCCAGTAGAATTTCCAGTTGTAGCCGGTGATTCCACTCACAGTAAACTTCAGCGGCCAGCCAAGAATACCGCTGTCAATCACCTTTTTCAAAGGTTTCACATCGGTTCCCAAGCCGTAAAAAGTGTCCTTGAACCGGAACCAGGTATTCAGCCTGAACATGCGCCCGTGGGCGTTCACCGCTTCCATAACCTTTTTCCCCTCACCGATGGTCCGGGTCATGGGCTTTTCGCACCAGATGTCTTTTCCTGCCTTTGCAGCTTCCACGGACATGAGTCCGTGCCAGTGAGGCGGCGTGGCAATGTGCACGATATCCACTTCAGGCAGGGCAATCAGTTCCCTGAAATCGTGGAAAGTTTTCACCTGATAATCAATCATGCTTTGGGCTTTGTCCAAATGCAGCTTTTCCACATCGCAGATAGCTACCACGCGGGTTCCTTCATAGGGAATATGTCCGCGCCCCATTCCGCCGACACCAATAATTCCCTTGGTGAGCTGATCGGATGGCGGCAAATAGCCATTGCCTCCCAGCACATGTCGCGGCACAATGGTGAACCCTGCCCCGGCAACCAATGCGCTTTTGAGAAACCTTCTTCTCGAAGTCGGATTTTTACTATTCATTATACATTCAGTTTAAAATTGTTTGTTGAAATTATCTTTTAAAATCGTTTTTACCTCTTCCATGGAAATCTCCCTGTTCAGCTCCTGATGAATGGATGTTACGCCGAAAGTCAGCCCGCAGGGGTTGATATAGCTGAAATAGCGCATATCGGTATTCACATTCAGGGCAAAACCGTGCATGGTTACAAACCGGCTGACGCGCACCCCGATGGCACAGATTTTTCGTGCGCGGACGGGATGCCCGGCATCAATCCAGACCCCGGTGGCGCCTTCTTTCCGGCCTCCGGCCAGTCCGTATGCTGCAAGGGTGGCAATGATGGCATTTTCCATCCTTTCAATGTATTCGCGCACCCCGATTTTGTAATTTTCAAGATCGATGATGGGATACCCGACAAGCTGTCCCGGTCCGTGATAGGTGATATCTCCCCCGCGATTGATTTTGTAAAATACCGCTTCAATTTTTTTCAGAAAATCTTCCTGCGCCAGCAGGTTCTTTTCATCACCGCTTTTGCCCAAAGTGTAAACATGCGGATGCTCGACCAACAAAAAATGATTTTTTGCAGAGGGCTTTTTTGTTGCATTCTTTTCAGCAACTATTTCCAAAAGGAGTTTTTCCTGAAGATCCCAGGTCTCTTTGTAATCCTTTAAACCAATATCGTTGAAATTAAATGCTGCCACTTTTCAGATAATATTAAAAAACCAGGCTGAGGAAGTGATTCGTCGGATGGATTTGATTTTAGCTAACAAAACTAAATAAAAATGCTGTTTCAACAGCATTTTCAAGCTTTAAAACCAAATTTTTCCGGTTTTCACTTCAACCCATCAGGCATTTACATGCTGTTCCGCGCGGTAGGAACTTCTCACCAGCGGGGCGCTCTCCACAAATGAGAATCCCTTTTCAAGACCAATTTTGCGGTATTCGGCAAACATCCGGGGTTCAATATACTCCACAACCGGCATGTGCTGCGGGG
>CAZVAD010000085.1:0-11904 GCA_964624645.1 uncultured Mariniphaga sp. | reverse complement strand
TTGAGCGCCTCGGAAAACAAAACAAAAAAAGCAGAAACGCGGCGTCTCTGCTTTTTTTGTCTGCTGATTTTTTTAAATCATCGGATATTTTTTGAAAATCTCCTCTGCATTCATCAGGATATCCACATACATCCCGCGCTGATAAACAAACGGGTCTTTCAGGTTGTGCCGCGCAAGCTTTCCCCTGAAATCACTGAGCGACTCAAATTCATTCTCATCCATCCAGTTGTTCAGGTCTGTCAGAATTTCAGAAATCACCGCAGGCTTATTTTTATAGACCGTACTCACCACCTGAACCACATCGGCTCCGGCAAGAATCAGCTTAATGACATCCTTCCCGGTATAAACCCCGCGTCCGGCACAGATGCTGCCATTCACGTTTCCTGAAAGCAAACCCGTGAACCGCAATGCAATGAGGTGGTCTTTTGAGTTACTGAAGCTCCATGGATAATTGAACTCCTTATCGTTGATGTTTACATCCGGATTAAAAAATCTGTTGAATAAAACAAATCCGTCAGCGCCTGCTTCATCCATCTTTTTTATAAAATTGAGCGGATTGGTATAAAACAGGCTGATTTTTACACTCACCGGAATATTCACAGCTTTTTTAACCGATTCAACAACATGTACCTGGCTATCCTCAATGGATGCGCCGTCCTTCTCAAAATATCCGGGCACGGAAAACAGATTAAGCTCCAGGGCATCAACTCCGGTCTTTTCCAATTCGCGCGCATATTCAACCCAAGTCGGTTCGTAGATTGCATTGAGGCTCGCTATTACCGGCACGTTGACACTTTTTTTCAGTTTTTCAAGATTAAACAGATGCTCTTTGGGGCCTGCATGTTCAATTTCAGGGAATAAACGCTGCATCTCTGCGCTGCGGTATTCGTACTCGGATAAGTCTTCTGATAACTGAAGACTTTCAAGTTGCACCTGTTCTTCAAAAAGTGATTTGTAAACAATAGCGCCAATTCCTGCCTCTTCCAGTTGCTGAGGCACACCCTGTTTCAGGGTAAGGTTACAGGAGCCGAGAATAAGAGGGCTTTTTAATTTTAAACCCATGTAGGTAGTTGAAAGATTCGCCATGATTTTTATTTTTTGATAATTTTCTTTTTTGAGCAGCTAAATATATAAATATTTTGTTCAGGAATATGCTTCACCCGCAATGATTTTTTATCTCTTCAAAATCAGTTCATATAGAAATACCGGTTGGGTCTGGTGCAAAATCCATGTTATCCGGTCGGTTTTCTGTCAGATTTTGCTTATCAGCTTTAATGTTTTCAGGTCGTAAATGTGAATTTCGTTTTTATCCTTCTTGTCGTATCTGTTGTTGCCGTTCGTATCATAATGTCCTGTAATCACAATTGTCCCGGTCAGATTATTAACCATCCAGTTCCTGACAAAAAACCGATCCTCTGTCAATTGAGTTTTCGTTTTTCCGTCAGGCGATAAAATGATGATTTGTGCCGGATCATTCCAGTCAATTCCATTTTTTCCGTCCAGGTCAACAGTCTTTGCAGACACAACAATCAAATTGATACCTAAGCTGTCAATTTTAATTTGTTCGGCTTTCCCAATCCGTGCTTCATTTGGAAAATCAACCTGATTTGCTTCGCCGGTTTTGGTGTTTATGAATAACAGATACCTGCTGTTCACTCCAAACACTTTGCCCCAATTTTCAACTGAAGCGATCACATATTCAGTCCCTGCAACTTCTGTCAGTTTGTTGAAATGTACATAATTGTACTTATCCTGCCCGTAAACGGTCAAAGTTACAGTTGCCAGAGCAATAAGGAATATTTTTTTCATAACAAGGCATTTTTCTTATTGATATCGTCTTTTAAGCCGCCGCATAGCATCCGGTTATAATCAAAAACCACCTGCCCGGTGGACAAGTGGTTTTTGCAACGATTCAACCAAAGACTATAAAAGACTGATTGTAACCGTCAGTCCGGCCATTACAACCGAAACCATAGTCATCAGTTTAATCAGAATATTCAGGGACGGGCCTGCGGTGTCCTTGAACGGGTCGCCCACCGTATCGCCGACTACGCCGGCTTTGTGTGCTTCACCGCCTTTTCCGCCGTAATTTCCTTTTTCAATGAATTTCTTGGCGTTGTCCCATGCGCCTCCTGCGTTATTCATAAAAACAGCAAGGGTAAATCCGGCAGTCAGGCCACCGGCAAGCAATCCCACAACACCGGCAACACCCATTGCCACGCCAACCACAACGGGCACAATAATAGCCACCAGCGACGGCAGTAACATTTCCTTTTGTGCGCCTCGTGTGGAGATTTCCACGCATTTTGCATAATCAGGTACTGCCTTGCCTTCCAGAATTCCCTTTATTTCACGGAACTGGCGGCGCACTTCGTCAACCATGGCTCCGGCAGCACGCCCGACAGCTTTCATGGTCATCGCGCTGAAAAGGAAAGCCATCATTGCGCCAAGGAAAATTCCGCCAAGGAATAGTGGGTTAAACAAGGTGATATTATAAGCTGCAGAGAAATCTTCAACAGATGCCGTTGAAATTTTCACGGCATTCATTCCTTCCTGAACTGCCGGCGCAATTTCATTGTAAAAAACATAGCTCCCCTTGGTTACAAACCCCTCGCCCGCTTTGGCAATGCGGTCAAACCAGAGTCTGATTTCTTCCATGTAGGCTGAGATCAGCGCCATTGCAGTGAGCGCTGCCGAACCGATGGCAAAACCTTTCCCGGTTGCAGCGGTGGTGTTTCCAAGCATATCCAGAGCATCTGTCCGTTCGCGCACGTGCGGTTCCAGCTCCGACATCTCGGCGTTGCCGCCTGCATTGTCGGCAATCGGGCCAAAGGCATCCGTAGCCAGCGTAATCCCAAGTGTGGAAAGCATGCCGACTGCTGCGAACCCGATGCCGTAAACCCCCATGGCAAGGCTATGGGTTCCCCCGGCTGTCCAGAAAGCGCCCAAAATTGCAACCACAATGGTTACAACAGGAATCCAGGTGGAATACATCCCCACGGCAAGCCCGTCAATGATGGTGGTTGCGGGGCCATGTTGTGCCTGTTTGGCAATTCCCTTGGTAGGATTGTATTCATCGGAAGTATAATATTCGGTTGCCTGTCCGATAATTACGCCTGCTGCCAGACCGATTACCACAGCCCAGAAAACTCCCCAGGTTACCCAACCTATGAGCACCAGACCAACCATTGCCAGCAGAACCAGAAAAGAGCTTCCGCCGGTTCCCAGAAGCAGTGCGTTGAGCAGGTTTTTCTGAGTGGCCGATTCTTTTGTCCTGACCATGAAAATTCCAATGATGGAGAGAATGATTCCAATCGCGGCTACAATCATGGGGGCAAGGACAGCCTGATACGGCGTCAGCCCGGAAGTTTTCATCACCAGTGCAGGCAGTGAAGCGCCCAGCGCGGCAGTGGCAAGAATTGAACCCACATACGATTCATAAAGGTCTGCGCCCATACCGGCTACGTCGCCCACGTTATCGCCAACATTGTCTGCAATGGTTGCAGGATTACGCGGGTCATCCTCGGGAATACCGGCTTCCACCTTACCCACCAGGTCAGCGCCAACGTCAGCAGCTTTGGTATAAATTCCGCCACCAACACGGGCAAACAGCGCCTGTGTGGAAGCGCCCATACCGAAGGTCAGCATGGTTACGGTAATCTCACCCAATTTAGCACGAATCCCGGCTTCGGTAATTATCCCATTCAGCACATATTCCGGATGCGGGTGCACAAAGGTCAGCCCGAGGAAACGCAATCCTTCGGACATGTTTGCAGGCGTGTAAATCCATTTGTCCAGCAAAAGGAACCAGAGGGCAATGTCTAACAGGGCAAAACCAACAACCACAAGACCCATCACCGCGCCGCTGCGGAATGCCACCTGCAATCCCTTGTTCAGCGACTCTGATGCGCCGTGTGCCGTGCGTGCAGAGGCAAAGGTTGCTGTTTTCATACCTAAAAAACCACAAAGCCCGGAGAAAAATCCGCCGGTTAAAAATGCAATGGGCACAAACGGGTTCTGCACATTAAAATAGGCCATAATGGTCAGCAAAATAAACAACACAATGAAAACAAGGGTAACCACTTTATACTGCCTTCTTAAATAGGCCATGGCGCCTTCTCTCACGTATTGCGCAATCTCTTTCATGCGGGGAGTGCCTTCGGGATATTTCATCATCGACTTAAAAAAATACCACGCAAAGGCCAGTGCCAAAAGTGAGGCAACAGGAACTAAAATGAACATATTATCCATAAAACGAAATTTATTTGGTTAAGATTTATAAACTTTTGCTTTATTTTTAATTGAATTACATGCTGTCCTATGTCTAAAAAATAACAAAGTTAAATTTTTAAATGAAAGAGGAACAGGCAGATTTGAAAATTTTTCGGGAAAGATTTGTTTTAGTTTTCAATTGAAGCTGCCGGAACAAAACAATCTTCTCAGTTTTGTAACTTATTTGGGCTTGATTATTACGAAAGCTTTTCTAATATCAGAATAAAGCATTCAGGATGAGTTGATGCCTGCTTATCCTGCCTGATTATTATTCTTCCTGAAGTTTTCCACTCTTTTCCGGAGGCGCCGGTTTTTAAAAGCGGGGGGATAGGTTTCATACAGGAAATGAATCTGAAGAAAATCCTGCCGCATGGCGGTTTCGAGTATTTCCAGGGCTTCTTTCTCTTTTTTGTTTTCCAATAAAAAGCTCACCATCCGGTATTTCAGCAACACACTGTCGCTGTGCTCCATGCCGGATTGCAAGGTCTTTATCGCTGACAAAAGTTCACCTTTTTTCAAAAAAGCATCCGCCAGGGTCAGCCAGGCTTCGGCATTTTCAGGTTCAAGTCCGGTTGCAATCTCCGCAGCATGCTCCGCCTCATCGGGCAGGTTTTCTTCATAGTATATTTTTGCAAGCGTAACCCAGTAATCTGAGTTTTGATTGTCAATATCCAAAGCTTTTTTGATGAAAACAATACTCTCTTCCCGGTTTTTTTCAACCCACTTTACCAATCCTTTTCCAAACCATGCACTGTCATTTTCAGAATTGAGTTCAAGCGCCTTTCCGTAATAATAGTCAGCCTGAACATGATCATCAAGATTGAGATAGCACTCGCCGGTGTAACTCCATGCGTCGTCATTCTGGGGGTCATGCTCCAGATATTCAGCATATTTAGCAATGGCTTCGCTGAATTTTCCGGCATTGGCATAAGCGTTTCCAAGGTTGAACAGCGAATAGGCGTATTTATCGTTGAGCAGGCTGGCATATTCATAAGCTTCAATGGCTTTTTCAAAATTCCCGGCGCTGCTTTGCGAAAAGCCCATATTGAACCAGATAGAATAGTTAAACGGGTCGAGGTCAAGGTAGCGATTGTAATAATCAATGCTTTTTTCAAATTTTCCTTCCATATCACTGAAAAATCCCAGGTCTTCAACCACTGATAAATTTTTCGGATTGATATTCAGCGCTTCTTCGAAATAGGGAATGGCTTTTTCAATTTTGCCAATCTGAATGTAGGCGTTTCCAATGTGGTGCAAAACTTCATCTTTGCCGAAACCTGAGTATCTCAGGGATTTCCGGAATGACTTTTTGGCTCTTTCCTCATCGCCAAGCAAAAGCAAGGCAACGCCACGCATGAGAAGTACATCAGGATTGTTTATTTCGATTTTCTGGATTAAATTGAGGTGTTTCAGAGCCGCGGCATTTTTCCCCTGATTGAGCAACACCTCTGCATATTTCAACTGAAGCTCAACAGCTTCCGGATGTATTTGCATCCCTTGTTGCGCAGCTATTTCTGATGTATTAATATCGCCCTCGTCAAGCAAATTTTCCACGATTTCCTCAAATTCGGAAACATCAAAATAACTTTTCTTCCCGGACAAAAGCGATTTCCTGAAGCGAACCAGCGCTTCACCGTTATTATCCTGAAAAAAATTATCGCGTTCTTCCTTCTCCATTCCAACGTAAAAAATTGAAACTGCGAAATTAGTAAATCACTCTGAAAAACGAAATTCTTCCGGTCTAAAGGTGTTCTTCCCTTAACAAATCAAATACGGTTTTCACCGGATTGAAAGTTTCAACGGGAACTTCCACAAAGAGCGTATTCCAATTGCTCATTGCGCCGTTCCAGAGTCCGGGAAGTTCCTGTGCCTTCAAATCCCTGCCATCCTTTGATTTTTTTGAGATAAATCCCGTATCGGGATCGGTGAAACCGGTAAGGTTATATTTTTCACCTTTATAATTTTTTATTGCACAAACCAAATCCACCGGATTAAAATGTGTGGCATGTTTGGCAATCTCCTGCTGCTTTGCATCTTCAGGATCAATCTGCGAACTCTCCACAATTTGCAGCGACACCGTATTGTCGGGATTCCTTGTCCAGAAAGGGCCTCCACCGGGTTCGCCTTCATTTTTCACCACTCCGCAAATGCGCAACGGACGATTATATTTTTCCAGCAGGTAGTAATACAATCTCTCTTTTTCAGTATAATATTGCTCCTCAGGCGGCTTGACATTCAGGATATTTTCAAGGAAATTGGCCGCTTCCGCCAGCAAAGCGCTTTCAATGGCAGAAGGGTGTCTTTCATTTAATATTTTCTGATAGTGAAAAATCTTTTTCTGATATTTCAGCAATACGCCGGCCAGTGCTTTTTTATAGGTGATTGTAGGCCCGCTCAACCGTTCAGGCACAACATTATCAATATTTTTTATAAAAATCAGATCGGCATTCAGGTCATTCAGGTTTTCGATGAGCGCCCCGTGTCCGCCGGGCCTGAAAAGCAGGCTGCCATCCGGCTCGCGGAAAGGGGAATCCTGCATATCCACAGCAATGGTATCGGTGGAAGGTTTTTGTAAACTGAATGAAACTTCAAACGTAACCCCCAGTTTCTTTTCATAATCTTCCTTCACATCCAGAAAAAGTTTCTCAAAACCTTCCCGGTGCTCCGGCGAAACCGTAAAATGAAGACGGGCAATGTTTTCTTTGCTTTTTGCATACTGCGCGCTTTCTGCAAGGTGCTCTTCAAAAGGTGTGCGCTCGTCCTCGGGGTATTTGTGAAATTTCAGCATTCCCTTGGGAAGATTCCCATAGTTCAGCCCTTTTTCAAAAAGTAAAAACCCAATCCAGTTTCCGCAAATTTCAATGGCTCCGGCATCTGCAATCGCCTTTTTCAAGTCGTTGAAAAAAGCAAACTTCTCTTTATTCACCAGAAAGTTCCGGGCTGCTGCATTTCTTGCAAGGGTTATTTCAGGATTTTCATCTTCCCTGCATTCATCCAGTGCTTCAAACAGGTCTTTGAACATCCGGCTGGCTGCACCCGAAGCGGGAACAAATTTCAGGGGCTTTAGCCCGAGAGATACCTGAATATCGAACCGTTCGCCATACTCTTTAATCATTTGCCCGTCGAGCCGGATTATACCGTCTCCAACCGTTGCAGAATCAGCCAGTTGAATATAGGGGAAGCCTTTTATAAAGTTGTCAATTTGTTTTTGAACAACTTCCATATTGCTGCCGCGTTGTTTTATCTGAATTTCATCTTTTTGAGAAAACATAACAGTATCCTTAAAAATTTCAGGTTTAAAAATAGGAATAAGATTGTATTTTAAAAATTAACACCGGGTTTTAGCCGTAAAGTTCTCATTTATTTCTCAACAGGTTTTTCTGCACAATATCCTGTTTTCATTTCATCATTCTCTATTTCCGGCAGTCATCCGGATGCTTACTCCCGGTTAGACAGCCAGAACTCTTTACATACAGACGCAATGGCACAATGAATTCTGCGTTCTGCGACTTCAGATTACCGGTTTTATTTGTCTGTTCCCATTAAAAGGCAAATTTGTGTTTTGGCAAAATATTCCTAAAAACTATTTTTGCCGGATATTTTCTCATTTCAGGATAATTGCAAGTGAAAACTGAACAACCACATATTTACAGTTGGGGGCGCATCAAGCGATACAACGATTTTCCGGGATATTTCCGGAATCAGTTTACCGAACGGGTGCAAAAAGTGTCCATCGACGCAGGTTTTTCCTGTCCCAACCGGGACGGGACAAAAGGGTATGGCGGCTGCACTTACTGCAATAACAAAACCTTTAAACCCACCTACTGCAATCTGGATAATTCAGTGAGCCGGCAGGTGGAGGAAGGCGTTCAGTTTTTTGGAAAAAAATACAAATCCATGCGGTTTCTTGCCTATTTTCAGGCATATACCAATACCTGGGCGCCGCTGAATGATTTGATTCCGCTTTATGAAGAGGCGCTAAACCATCCAAAAATTGACGGACTGGTCATCTCCACCCGCCCTGATGCAGTAAATGAGGAAATCCTTGATTATCTGGCAGAATTGAGCCAAAAGGTTTATGTAATGGTGGAGTTCGGGCTGGAATCGCATCTTGATAAATCCCTGAAAAAAATGAACCGGGGGCACACTTTTTCAGAATCAATCCGGGCGCTGGAGCAAACTTCCGTCAGGGAAATCAATAATTGCGCGCACCTGATCTTAGGCGTTCCGGGAGAAAATTACACCGACTGGCTGGAACAGGCGCGGGTCATTTCAAAATTGCCGGTAAAAAACCTGAAACTGCACCAGTTGCAGATATATAAAGGGACAGTTATGGCGAAACAATTCCGGGAAAATCCGGAGGAATTTCACCTCTTTGCTGTGGATGAATATGTTGATCTGGTGGTGGATTATCTGGAGTTGCTCAATCCCGGAATCATTGTGGAGCGGTTTGTCAGTCAGGGGCCTTCAGAAATGGTCATTGCCCCGAAATGGGGGTTGAAAAATTTTGAATTTGCAGCAAAAGTGGAAAAGAGACTGGAAGAACGAAGCACCTGGCAAGGAAGAAAATTCACTCCCTGATTCTTAATACCCCTCTTTTCAAAACATGGAATTTAATTGTCAAGCGAACCAAAAACCCGCTTGAGCAAATTGGAAACCCGGGCAAGCGGATCCTTCCGGATCAGCTTTTCCTCTGCTTCGATTTTCAGAAAAATACCATCCAATGCTTTGGCGGTGAGGTACTCATCCAGTTTAGTTTCCACAGGTTTCAATCCGGCAATCTGTCCTGCCAGCGTGCGGGCCACCTCATTCCATTTCGATGTCAGTGTGTTCCAGCTTTGTGCCGTGGAGATATTTCCCACAAGATTTTTGTCGAGCGATGCCTGAATTTTGGGTTGGTAAAGCTGAAAAAGGCCATCGTAGGTAGTGCGGTGCAGGTAACTGGTGGCTGCATTGTCTTCGCCTCTCAATATCCCGACCGCATCATTGATTGTCATGCTTTTGATACTGTTCACAAAAATTGGTTTCGCTTCGGTTACTGCATTTTCTGCCGCACGGTTTATCCGCAGCAAAACATCTTCCAGCAGTTGCTGTCCGCCGGGAATTTTACCGATATTATTGACAATGATATTGGCTTCCGGCGGCAAAAGAATTTTTACCAGTTCATCTTTGTAATATCCGTCAGTAACTCCAAGAATATCAACCGATTTCCCGGTACCGACAACCAGTGCCTCTTTCAAACCGGAAATGATTTCATTCTGGGTGAGCGGCTTCTGCGAATCAAGTGTTTGCTGTGCAATCTGTGCCAATTCGGCACAAGATGAAAAAACAAAAGCCAGAACGAGTGTGAAAAAGTAACGCGTTTTCATGGTTAAAGAATTTAATTCCGTAAAGATAATTATTCAAACAGAAGTTTTATCAAGTCTTCCCTTCCGCCTGCTTTCAAATCCTGAAGAATTGATTTCCGGTACTCTTTTTTGTACCAGAAGAAAAATTTCCGCTGCCTCCGTTTCTCTTTCTGACTTTGTGCGGTGAATACTTTTTCCAAAGTATAGGGATGGTATCCGGAATAGTAAATCACAGTGGCCAGCGTCATGGGAGTCGGTGTGAAATCCTGCACCTGCTCCAGCCTGAAGTCCAGCTTCTTAGTCTGAATGGCAAGGTCTGCCATGTCCTCCGGTCTGCTCCCCGGATGACTGGAAATGAAATAAGGAATGAGCTGCTGGTTCAGTTTCTCTTCCTTGTTTATTTTCAGAAATTCTCTGTTCAGTGCATTAAACAGGTTGAATGAAGGCTTCCGCATGAGTTTTAAAACTTCATCAGAGGTATGTTCCGGCGCCACTTTCAAGCGCCCGGAAACATGATGTTTTATGAGTTCACGCAGATATTGACGGTTCACCCTGTCGGTTTCGGGCTTTCCGGTATTTTTCAAAATCAGATCGTAGCGGATTCCGCTTCCCACAAATGCTTTTTTAACGGCAGGATGCCGGCGCACTTTTTTATAAAGCTCCAGCATGGGCTTATGACTGGTATCCAGATTGATGCAAACATCCGGGAAAATACAGGAGGCGCGTTTGCATCTTCTGCAAATTTCCTTGTTGATGCCCTCCATTTCATACATGTTTGCCGAAGGGCCGCCCAAATCGGAAATATACCCTCTGAAATCCTGCATTTGCGTAATTTGTTCCACTTCCTTCAAAACCGACGCTTCCGAGCGGCTGGCAATGAATTTTCCCTGATGTGCGGAAATTGTGCAGAAAGCACAACCGCCAAAACAGCCCCGGTGAATGTTTACGGAGTGCCTGATCATCCCGTAGGCGGGAATCGGGCCTCTGTTTTTATATCTGGGATGAGGAAGCCTGGTGAAAGGCAAATCAAAAATCCTGTCTATTTCACTTGTGGAGAGGACAGGAAAATGAGGATTCACCACAACCATTTCATCCCCGATCTGCTGAATCAGTTTTGCAGCTTCCATCCTGTTGGATTCCTCTTCAATGTGCCTGAAATTCTGTGCAAATTTCTTTTTATCGGCAAGGCACGCTTCATGCGAAGCAAGTTCCACTGTTTTCCATGCTTTGTTCGTGGCGTATTTCTGCTCCTGCCCGGTTAAAAATGCAGTTTGCGGAATATTGGTGATTCCGGAAACCGGCACTCCCCGCTTCACTAACCGGACAAACTCAGCAATGGATTTCTCGGCCATTCCGTAAAAAAGAAGGTCCGCGCCCGAATCAACCAGAATGGAAGGCATAAGCTTATCCGACCAGTAATCATAGTGGGTAACACGCCGGAGCGAAGCTTCGATGCCTCCGATTATCAATGGAACTTCGGGGTAAAGTGTTTTCAGGATGCCGGAATAGGTGATTGTGGCATAATCAGGCCGTTGTCCCGGACGTCCTCCGGGAGTATATGCATCGTCAGAGCGCTTCCGCTTGCCGGCAGTATAGTGATTCACCATAGAGTCCATGTTTCCGGCAGTAACGGCAAAGAAAAGCGCCGGCGTCCCAAGTTTTTTGAAATCACGCAGATCATCCTGCCAGTTGGGCTGAGGAACAATTGCCACTTTGAGTCCTTCCGCCTCCATGACGCGCCCGATAACAGCCGCTCCAAAAGAGGGATGATCAACATAGGCATCGCCAGAAAATAAAATAACATCGGGTTGTTCCCACCCCAAAAGTTTCATCTCCTTTTTTGAAGTTGGAAACCAGTTTGTTATATTTTCAGCGGCATATCCCATATATTATTTTTCCTGCCAAATATAATATTTTGCCCCGACACCAAAACCGGGAATAAAGATGAGCGCTTTTCATCAAAAGTTAAAATCGTCACTTTTTTTATCAATAAAATTGAAAACCACAAAAAAGTACGTAATCTTGTACGAGATGAAAACATTCACCATGAAAGCAGTTAATTATTCAGAATTACGGGCAAATTTGAAAACAAATCTTGATTCGGTAACTGAAAATCAAACGTTACTTATAGTGCATCGCCCAAAGAACCGGAGTATCGTGATGATGTCGCTGGATGAATACAATTCGTTACAGGAAACTCTGCATCTGAGCAAAAGCAAAGCCAATCGCGAGCGGCTGGATAAAGCGATTGAAAACATCAACACGAAACAAAATCTGGTGAAGC
>CAZVAD010000084.1:0-12040 GCA_964624645.1 uncultured Mariniphaga sp. | reverse complement strand
TAAAACAACTGATTTCCCTTGTTTTTTTGTTTTTCTTCAAAAGAAAATCATTTTTGCCAGGGCCACGGTTTAGCTTTGAAGTACCATGCCTTTTTTTCCCAGAGTGCAGCCATTTCTTTAACTTTTTCAGGATATTTATCTGCCAGATTAATTGTTTCGCTGCGATCATTCTCCATATCGTATAATTCCCAGCTGTTTTCGTCATCTGCTGTGAAATTATTCAGCTTTTGCACTTTTGCAACCAGTTTCCAGTTATCCACCCGGATTGCACGGTTTCCTTCATGTTCCCAAAACAGAAAATCGCGCGTTACGGGCTGATTGTCAAATGCAGGCAAAAGACTTTTCCCTTCATAGGGCTGAACTTGATTCCCGTTATACACTTTCGGGTACTTCAAATCAGCTATATCTATGCAGGTTGCCATAATATCTATCAATTGTGAAGGTTGATTTCGCATTTCATTTTTGGTCTTTATCCCTTTTGGCCAGTGCACAATCATAGGTGTGGAAATACCGCCCTCGTGCACCCAGTGTTTGTAAAGCCTGAATGGTGTATTGCTGACATTTGCCCACGCTTCACCAACGGCTACCCAGGTGTCATCATCTCCGGGCATTACGCCTCTCCCCCGGCGCACAAAGCGTCCGTCGCGTGTGTGCGTGGCATTAACGCCTTCAATCAAAATGGAATCTTCAGGAAATGGACGAAGGATTTTTTGCTCTTCCGTTAAAGGAGCCTCCGGCCTTTGCTCGCCCTGAAATTCAGCGCAGGCGCCATTGTCGTGCATATAGAAAATGATTGTGTTTTCCAGAATGCCCTTTTCATCAAGGGCTGTAATGATACGGCCAACGCCCTGATCCATTATATCAATCATCGCCGCGTAAACTTCCATGCGTCTTGCCTGCCATGCCTTCATCGGTTCATCTTTCCATGCTGGAATATCAACGCCTCTTTCTGTCAAAACACATCTTTCATCGATAATTCCAAATTTTTTCAGCTTCTCAAACCGGTTTTTTCTGATTTCGTCCCATCCTTTATCATAAACTCCCTCATATTTTTTAATTTCACCCGCGGGAGCGTGCATTGGCCAGTGTGCGGCGGTATATGCCACATAGAGGAAAAAAGGTTTATCCCCCGGATGTTCGTTAATATATTTAACAGTCGTATCGCTTATAGCATCGGTTAAATAAAAATCTTTTCCGGGAGCAATCGGTTCGTTCCCGCTGACCAGGGATTTCGGATTATAAAAACTGGCAGAACCACCGGTTATTCCAAAATATCTGTCAAAACCCCGCTGAAGCGGCCAGTTGCTCTTGTCTTCATCCATTGGCTTGAAGTGATGCGTCAAATGCCACTTTCCGCTCATATATGTGGCGTAGCCGTTGGCCTTGAACAGTTCGGCAAGGGTAACCGTATTTTTGCTTAAATCATGATGGTAGCCCGGTTCTTCAAACTGGGCAGATGTAGCCAACCGCCCCATTCCTGCCTGATGCGGATACAGCCCCGTCATCAGGGATGCCCTTGTGGGACTGCAGCGGGGCGTGTTGTAAAACTGGGTGAACCGCAATCCGTTTTCTGCAAGCCGATCAATATTTGGCGTATTTACTTCAGACCCAAAACACCCGATATCTGAATATCCCATGTCATCGGTGAGAATAACCATCACATTGGGACGGCTTTGAGCATTTGAAATTCCCGGACGCAACAAACAGGATAAAACCAGGATTTGTAAAATAAATTTAATTTTTCTCATGAGGTTTCTAATTTATTTGTGATTTACAGCAAGATATATTTCATACTTTTAATAATAGCCTAAACTATTCCATTAAATAAATGCGGTCAATGGGTTGATTTTACTTTCACCAGGGCCACGGTTTGGCTTTGGTCCGCCATGCTTCCTTTTCCCACAATGCTGCCATTTTCTTCACTTTGCCGGGATATTTTGATGCAAGATTGATTATTTCCGTCCGGTCTTTTTCCATGTTGTATAATTCCCAGTTGTTTTCATCCGCTTCGCTGAAAATTTTAAATTCTTCCGTTTTGGAAACAAGTTTCCATTTGCCTGTGCGGATAGCCCGGTTGCCTTCATGTTCCCAAATTATGCAGTTGCGTTTCACGGCTCTGTTTCTGAAAGCGGGCAAAAGGCTTTTGCCTTCATAGGACGGGATTTTATTTCCATGGAACTCTTCCGGGTATTTTAACCCGGCAACATCTATGCAGGTTACCATGATATCAATCAAATGCGAAGGCTGTTTTCTCAGCTCATTCTTTGACCGGATTCCTCCGGGCCAATGGACAATCATCGGGGTGGCAATTCCGCCTTCGTGCGTCCAGTGCTTGTAGAGCCTGAAAGGGGTATTGCTGACGTTTGCCCACTCCTCGCCATAGGCGACATAAGTGTCTGCATCACCGGGCATCACGCCTTTTCCGCTTCTGATGAATCTTCCGTCACGGGCATATCTGGGTCGTTTCATGTAAAATACCGAATCCTTTGGGTAAGGCCGGAGTATTTTTTGTTCTTCAGTGAGCAGTTTTTCGGGCTTATCTGTACCAAGCAATTCGGCACAGGCTCCATTATCGTGCATGTAAAAAATGATGGTATTCTCAAGTAAGCCCTTGTTGTCAAGCGCAGTAATTATCCGCCCGATACCCTGATCCATAATATCAATCATGGCGGCAAACACTTCCATTCGCCTGACCTGCCACGCTTTCATCGGTTCATCTTCCCATGCAGGAATGGATACGCCTCTTTCTGTGAGTATGCAATCTTTATCGATAATGCCAAGATTTTTCAAACGTGCAAAACGTTCTTCCCGGGTTTTGTCCCAGCCCTGATCATAGGCTCCTTTGTATTTTTCAATCTCCTTTTCCGGTGCGTGCAGCGGCCAGTGTGCGGCAGTATATGCCACATAAAAGAAAAAAGGTTTGTCTCCGGGATGTTCATTGATAAATTTCACGGTTGTATCGCTGATGGCATCGGTGTAGTAGAAATTGTCAGCCGGAGCTATAAAAGTGTTTTGACTGGTAAGCGTACCCGGGTCATAAAAACTTCCGTAGCCGTGAATTGTCCCGAAGAATCTGTCAAACCCGCGCTGGCAAGGCCAGTTGCTCTTATCCCCGCCGGGTACAATGTGCTGGGTCAAATGCCACTTTCCCGACATATAAGTTGCATAACCGTTACTTTTAAAAAGCTCGGCAAGGGTAACCGTGTTTTTGCTCAGTTCGTCAAGGTATCCTTCTTCTTCGAAAATATAGGTTGGCAGATGTCCCATTCCTGCCTGATGTGAATACAGTCCCGTCATCAGGGATGCCCTTGTGGGACTGCAGCGGGGCGTGTTGTAAAACTGGGTGAACCGCAATCCGTTTTCTGCAAGCCGGTCAATATTCGGCGTATTTATCTCAGAACCAAAACATCCGATATCTGAATACCCCATGTCATCGGTGAGAATGACCATCACATTGGGCCGGTTTTGAGCTTTTACATTTCCCGGCAGATAAACGAAAAGAAACAGAAAGAAGGCAAAGATTATTTTTCCGAAAGTTCTACAGGTAGTTTTGGGTTTGTATTGCATTTTATTGAATTTGAAAATTGAAAAGGGAAGTGCAGGAAAATTCCTGCAACTTCCCTTAGAGTGAAATCTGTGTATTGTTAGTCGATGATTTCGACTTTGATATCATCCAGGAAAATCCGGTTTTTGCCGGCTCCGACTCCAACAAGGTAATAATCCCAACCCAAAAACTTTATTTGTGTTTCCGGGGTGGCGCCGGTAATCGTGAATGTACGGGTTGCTTCCGGTTCATTCCACATATTGATGCAATAATCTGTATGTGTGGCGTCATCTGACGGATAAGCCGGCCAGTTGTCAATAATAAACTGCTCCTGGCTGACAGTTCCTGGGCCAATAACGCTGACATTTAAGAAATTATCGTCCATCGTGCCTGCTTTGGTTTTATATGGAATGGCCTTGAAAGTTACTTTGACATTCTGAGTGCCTGTAATCCCGGTCAGAGGAGGTGAAATCAGGTCGCCGCCGTAAGCGGTTTTTCCAAGTTTGACAAAGCCTGTTCTGGAATATAATAACGGAGTGCTGCCGCTTCCTTCCGTCGTATTTACCGAACTGCTCCAGCCCCGGTCTTTCTCTTCCTGTGTCCACTGATCGTAACGTTTTTCGTTGGTTGTAGTGTAAAATACAGGGTTACCGTAGCCCAGCCAGTTGAAATCTTCTTCAAGAATGACAGTACCCGGAGATTGGGTGACTTCAACTTCTGTTCTCAGTTCCGGGAAAGATGGCGATGACAGTACCAGTGTAAATGAACGCCTCGGCCCATCATTTGCCGACGCTGTAAGCTTAATTTGCTTTTCTGCCTTTTCGTGGCCTGTAATCCATTCTACCTCTCCGACAGAATAATCCCATTCCACATTTGAATTGACATCAATTATAACTTCTCCACCGGCTGACGGAACTGAAATTCCTTCAGCCGCTTTGTCAACAATGATGAACGGCACATTTCCCTCCTGTTCAATGCGGAAAAGAACCGGTTGTTCCTTCCCGTCAACAAGAAAGGCAAACTCGGCAATTCTGACATCAAATGTCATGTTTTCTTCAACGATAAATTTAAAAATTCCATCGTCTTCACCTTCATCCGGGAAAGCCCTGGCCCAATCGTTCGCCTCCTTTGCAACAACTTGCCACGGACGATTTGAGCGAACCACATAGCTTTGTGTTATACCTTTTGCCGTGGATGACAATCCGGTCGGGGAGCCTTCAATATTAAAATAAGCCTCTCCTGCAGGTTCTTCGTCGTCCTTGCATGAAGTCAGCACAACGGAAAAGACAAAGAGCAGCGAGAGCATTGTGATTAAAGCGCTCTTCAGCTTAAAAATATTTTTCGTACTCATATCTTTCAATATTTATATTAAATCGTATTATTTTCCAATAGCCTGTCTGCTCCACCAAACAGGAATTTTCATATCATTTTTCCCTCCCATTTCCTGCAATGCAGCTGCTGCATTTTCAGAGTTTGTGGAAATGGTTGTGGGAGGATAGCCAAAACGTGTGGGAAGAATTCCGTCGTTGTAGGTTTTGGTGCCCTCTCCGATGGTCAGAACGGGATAGCCTGTCCTGCGGAATTCGTGGTATGCTTCCATCCCGACCCAGAAAAGCGCAAGGTATTTCTGGTTTCCGATAAATTCTTCCTTGTTTGGCGCCAGATCCCATGAACCGAGCGGTGATGCCAGATAGGTATCCATCTCTTCGCTTGTGATGGTTGTGGGTGTTTCAGAATAAACGCCCTGCTCCGACCATTTCCCCATGGAAGCCCTAAGTCCTTTTTCATAATAGCTTTTGGCTGCAGATTCGCCGCCGCTGATAAAACCTTTCAGCGCAGCTTCAGCAAAAATAAACTGCACTTCGGCATAATCCATATAGGTTGCCGGCGCATCTTTCCTGCAAAAAACGGCAAAGTTCAACCAGGAAGTTCCCGGGTCAACAATGCTCCGCTGTTCTTCGGTACATCCTGAAACGGTTCCTTTCCAGACATTATTCGGATTGACCGATGCCACCGTATTCTTTTTGCCGATAATGGGCAATCGCGGATCCACATAAATCTGATCGCCGTTGATGTTGGTCTGAACAGTCATTTTAATAAGCTGTTCCGTCAATTTTCTTCCGCTGGATGTAAATTCACTTTCCGTAGTGGTACCAAAGTTACTGATATACGGATCAATACCTGTAAATTTCACCATTGCGTTATCCTGGTTTGATGTGAAAACCGGATATTTTGAAGAGTTATTCAGGATTTCAGTCATTTTTGCTCCGACATTCATTTCCTGACGTCCGCTGACTCGCATAAGCAACCTCAGATACAACGAGTTGTTGAATTTTCTCCAGGCAGCCATATTTCCCCCGTACATGCCATCTGCTGACGGATTCAAGAACGGAGGATTCTTTGCATAGAGTTCGTTGGCTTCTTCAAGCACTTCGAACATAAATTCATATACTTCCCGCTGGTTGTTGAATTTTGGGGTGAGCGTTCCACCAACCTTCCTTCCGGTAAATGCCTCTTCATAAGGAACGCTGCCAAACATATCGGTCATGTTTGAGAAGAATAGGACTTTGAATGTGAGTGCAATAGCCTCAAGCGATTGATTGTCCTGCTCTTTTGCCAGTTCATACATGTGGTCAACATTCTTTCCGTAGTTGGAATAGAAATTCCAGAAACCACCCCAATCCCTGTTTTCCTCCAGGAAATACATGTGCTCGCGGCGGGTAACGCCACCGGTATGGGCTGTGAACTGAATGATTTCATTGTTGTAATACCAGGTGCGGTTCAGCCACTGGTTGGCCGAATTGTAAAGGATTGGCTCAAACATATTGGAAGCCTGTATCATACCAACCAGAGTCCTGTTGGGATTGGTATTGATTTCCTCGAAATTGTTTGTACAGGAACTTAATATTCCGAAGAGCAATCCTGTGAATACGATTATTCTTAATTTTTTCATTTCGATAAATATTATAATTAAAATGATAATTTCAAGTTGAGTCCGAAGGTTCTTGTCATGGGGAATGAACCTACTTCAATGCCGTTAAATACGTTGGTTCCCTGAAGCATACCGCCTTCGGGGTCAAACTGCGGCCAGTTGTCCCAACTGAAAATATTGGTTGCAAAAACTGCAATATTTGCTCCCTGGAGGAAGCCGGTCCGTGCGCACAATTGTTTCGGAATATCGTATTCAAGACGTGCTTCCCTGAATTTCAGGAATGAAGTGTCAAACGTGTGTGTCTCACCGTTATACCGGTCAAGGACACGCGCCTGATAATAAGTATAAATACTGGAGGTCACCGTATTGTTTGGCTGGTAAACTGTTGTGCCATCCTCATTGACGGAAACAATATTTACGCCTTCGGCTACGATACCATCATACCTGCCCGGGAGGGAGTTTTTCAATTTCCCCTGATAAGAGAGGATTCCGTTGGTAACCGAGAAACGGTTGCCGCCCCACTGGTAGTTGAATGTCATATTCAAAGTGAAGTTTTTGTACCGGAATGAGGTATTTAACCCTCCGCGCCAGTCGGGATTCACTTTCCCCAGATAATTATCGGCAGTTGATGTCAATGTCGGAAGTCCGTCAGCACCGATGAGCACCTGTCCTGAACAATCTATTTTATTGCCGTCTTCATCCATGTAGTAAGAACCTTCCGGCGCTTTCTGAAGGGCAAATCCATAGAGCTGGTGCATCTCTTCCCCTACATAGGAATAGACATGCAAGCGCCCGCCGATGGTTGTTCCCATATCTGTTTCCAGAGGCTGGGTCGGATCCCATTCATCCTGAAGGCTTACCAGAGTATTTTTGTTTTTAGACCAGTTTGCATTGATATTCCAGGTAAAATCCCGGGTTTTGACCGGCGTGGCATTTACTGCAACTTCAATCCCTTTATTGTTGATTTCTCCGGCATTGATTTTCATGCCTGAGGCACCTACAATCGGGTCAATATCAACCGACACAATCTGATTGGTTGCAGAAGAGTTGTACAGAGCCAGGTCAAATCCCAGTCTGTTTTTCAGGAACTTGGCTTCAAATCCCAGCTCCCAGCTTTCCACATTCTCCGGTTTGATGTTCGGATTCAGAATGGTTCCCGGCAAAGAGTATCCGCCACTGATTGCTGATTGTGAATAGACCTGGTCCAGCGAATAAGGACTGGTATCGTTTCCGACATTTGCCCAGGATAGCCGAAGTTTGGTGAAAGTTACGGCGGGCAGGTTATTTCTGAAATCGAACAGTTCATTGACCAGTACGCTACCGGCTACCGAAGGATAGAAGTAAGACCAGTATCCTCTGGACAGTGTGCTGGACCAGTCATTACGTCCTGTGATATCAAGGAAATAAATGTCATCCCAGCTCAGCGAAACGAAACCGTACAAGCTGTTGATCATTTTTTTGCTGCGGTATGTTGCCGGCGTGGGATTAATTCCTGAGGGCACATTGGAGGTGTGATAAACTCCGGGAATATCCAGTTCGTTCAACTGAACGGTATTTCTTTTGTACTCGGTCAACATGTTATTTCCGCCAAAAGCTGCATTGAATCCAAAACGCTGGTCAACCCACTGATTCTTGTATTGAAGCAGAAAATCGGTATTTGCTTCGTAGTTGATCAACAACTGCTCTCTGTAAAATCCGTTTTCCCACCCGAAAGTCATTTTTGGTTTTCGCTGCGTACGGAATTCATCGCTGAAATCAATCCCGGTCTTTATGCCTAACGTAAGATTTGGAGCCAGGTCTGCAGTAAATCCGGCGGTGCCGAAAACACGGTCTTTTCCCATCGTATTCAATTCCTCATACAACACACGGTACGGGTTGTATGAACCTGTTCCTGCAAAAACCAAACTGTTTCCGTCTTGTGAAATATTTGAGTTTCTGTTGATTGCATTAAACCTTCCGTTGAAATATTCCGCTTTCCAGTCATTCATTGAATTAGAATTGTATCCCCACATCAGGTTATACATTACCGTGGTCTGATGATAGCCGGCCATGGGCATATTGTCGCTGTTGCTGCGGTAATAGTTCACTTTCGTATTGAACTTAATCCACTTGTTAACCGGTGTTTCAAATGAAAAGGCATAGGCCTGCCTGTCATAGCCGGTATTGGGTAAAATCCATTCATTTCTGTTGTCAGTAACCGAAAACCGCACATTTGTTCCTTCGCCATTGCTTCCGCTTACAGAAATAGAGTTGTTATAGGTAATTCCCTGCTGAAAAATCCCTGTAAACCAGTCATCCTGATAAACGAATGGAGTCTTTTCAATTAGCCCGGTTTCCCAGTTTTTCCCTGAATATTGATAACGCAGTTTGTTCTCATCAAATTTCTCTCCCCAGGCATAACGGGAAATATTCCGCGGCGGATTGTTTGCCAATCCGGTTTCTGCCTCGGTGAGTGTCCAGAAGTTATATTCTCTTAATCCCATGTCTGAACCTGAGCCGTACTCTGTCTGAAATTCCGGCCAGAAACCTGCATTTTCCAGAATAACCGAAGAATTGACCGTAACGCCAATGCCCTTGTCCTTACGCCCTGATTTGGTTGTGATAACAATGGCGCCGTTGGCGGCACGTGAACCGTAAAGAGCCGTAGCAGCAGGTCCTTTCAATACCGATACCGACTCAATATCTTCCGGGTTAATATCGCTGGCGCCATCCCCGTAGTCAACAGGAAAATCAGAGCCGGAGTTGGTGTAGCTACTGCTTGAGCTTGTGGCTGTAGTTCCTGAACGCACAGGAACGCCATCAATCACAAACAGCGCTTCGTTACTTCCGTAGTTCAGTGAATTGTCGCCGCGCAAAGTAACGCGCATAGAACTGATAGGGCCGGATCCGGCGCCACTCATGGTAAGTCCGGCAACTTTACCTGACATACCTGTCAGCCAGTTTCTGGAAGCCACCTGCGTAAGTTCTTCACTCTCGACTTTACTCACTGCATAACCCAGGGATTTCTGCTCGCGGCTCAATCCCAGTGCAGTAACTACAATACCTTCAAGCTCAATCGATTCTTCCTGTAACACAACATCAACAATTGTTCTGTTACCAATCTCAACTTCCTGGGTTTGAAATCCAAGAAATTGTACGACCAGAACGGGAGCAGAGCCGGTAACCCTTAAGCTGTATGCGCCGTTCATGTCGGTAACGGTGCCGGTTGTTGTACCCTTAAGCATAACAGTGGCACCTACAACCGGAATTTGACCATCCGGTTCAAATACAGTTCCTTTCACTTCCTGGGTTTGCGCCATTACTGAGAAATTAATCACCATCAGCAACAGTGCGGAAAGGATGAACTTTAAATTAAACTTTAAACTCATAGAAAAACAATTTAGTTAATAACAAATAATTATTATCTCATTAAATAGGTGAACGGCTTGGGCCGTTCCATCAGCTCAGTATAAACTTTTCCAAAACGGTCGGTTACGCTGATTTCCAGAGTGGAAGTAGCGCTTGATGCCCTTGTTTTGAACATGTGTGATGTATTTCTTGTAACAAAAGAACTGGTTGGCGCAGCGCCTGCATTTAGCCTCTTGGCTTCGTAAGAAATGATATGCAGCGGGTCTTTCGCATCAACCCGTGTTACATCAAGCTTATTTCCGTCTTCTGTTACTTCAACTTTCCATCTATCATCGTATCCCCACACATTAATCAATATTTCATCGGATTTATTGATGTTGGCGTAGTCCCCGGAGTAAGCAGCCATGGATTCTTCATTTGACTTCGGAGCAAACTCAGCGGCTGTGATGTGTATCGTATTCAAATCGTATGACCTGAACTGATAATCTTTATTGTAGCCTGTACTTTTATAATACCATTCGATATCGCTCCCGTTTATTTCCCAGACGCCATATCCGCCGGGGCTGCCATCCCGGCAGATGTGATTCCCCGCATAACCGCTTCTGCCTGTCCACCACCATGTGGCACAAACAGCGGCAGTGTTGTGCTCAATCAATGCCGGCGAAGATTCAATCGTATAATTAATATGCGTATGCCCGGTCAGGACATGAACATTGCTGAATTCGGCAAGCGCCGACTGAAACGCACTGCCGTTGCTCATAGCATATTTTATCTGATATTCTCCGGAACTGTTGACTGCAGGATTGGAATAGAGCGGTGCGTGCATACCGATAACAATCGGGGTACTCTTGTCTTTTATCGTTGCCAGGTCTTTTCTCAGCCATTCCATCTGATGGTTAACAACAGCAGTGTTGTAGTTCCGGCTACCGATAACACCCTGTGCGCCGCCGGTGTTTATGTTGTCAATATTGTCCAGAACAATATAGTGTACATCCCCCAGATTAAAGGAATAATAGCTCGGACCGACAATCGTTTTGTAGGTTTGCTCGGCTGCCCAGTCCCCGGCATAATACGGGTCGTTGTCATGGTTTCCCATCATGTTGAAAACCGGACAGTTGAGTTTATACATCTGAAGGAGATATTCGGGAAGAGCAAACTTGTTGTCATACCAGTACAAATCCCAGCTCAAATCTCCAAGCGTAAGGCCATACACTTTAACGCCCTTTGCCTGATATTCTGCAATGGTTGCATTAACATCAGCAAGAAAACCGGTTGTGAACTGTTCCAGATCATTATTCCGGTTTGCCAGATGCCAGTCGGCCATACCAATCACCACATGATTGGTATTGTCCGTTTTTATCAGTGAAAAATCCTTCTGCTCAACCGAACTGCCTACAGAAAGGCGTTTGAAGAATTGCGGAAGATTTTCCACATAGGGAACTTCGTAATTCCCCGGAACAGAAATAAATACATATCCGTGTTTCTTTTCCGAAGGCAGATAATAAACACCGTTCTCATCGGTTACGGTAACTTCATAGCCGTCGGAAACAACAACTCCGGGAAGCCCTTGTCCGTCGGAATATACAACTCCCTTAACGGTCATGCCCGGAATATCCGGAATTTTACTGTCCACTATGATACTCAGCATGAGTGAACCGAGCTTCAGGGTTTTGTCCCCCCTTGTAACGGCTATTTCATATTTCCCTGTGGAAATACCTGACGGAAGGGTGAACGTGGCCGATTGTTCGGATACTGACGAAACGTTTGCGGTATATTTCTTTGTGTCGTCGCCAACTAATGTGAACTGTATCTGATCTCCTGCCTGAAATCCCTTCCCTGTGATTGACATTTCACCGTTCTGCACACTTTCAAGAGTTGAAGGAATGGAAACGCCGGTAATATTTAATCCGGTTTCCTCGTCCTTTGGAATATCTTCTTTATCACAACTTGTTAAAGAAACTGCCCCTGAAAAAATTAACAGAACGGCCAGGAAGAAAAGCACCTTTCCGGTGATTTGTCTTCGATTGTTTGTTATGTTCTTCATTCAATTAAACTTATCATTACTACACTAAAATCTCAAAACAATGGTTAGTTGATTTCTGGATTTTTTTTAGTGAAATAACAATTTCTGAAAAACTATGTTGAAATTTCCCTTTATTTTTTCGGGTTCGCCCGGTTTTCCTGGATGTTCCATTTCCCGGTGTGAAAGTCAACCG
>CAZVAD010000083.1:0-12202 GCA_964624645.1 uncultured Mariniphaga sp. | reverse complement strand
GCAGATTGAAAAACAGACAATCCTGTTAATTTTGACGAAAAGTATATCGGTTTTGCCAACTGTTTCTTTGCTTTTTATAGTTTTGTCCAGCTTTTGATCAATGCTATGCACAAATTAATGCTTCAGAAGTTTTTAATCGTTTTCTGGTTGTTTCTGCCGGGACTGCTTTACGGTCAGGGCAGGCCACAACTGCAGGGGGTGGGCGGACAGGATGCGCTCCCCGATATGCAGGTGCCGGGAAGCAGTCCGCAGGAAAAAGATGTTCAGCCGGGCATAAGGCTATGGAAGCTTGATGGTTACGGAGCTTTCAAAGATTCTGTGAAGCTGGATACGTTACAGGATTATTCGCATATCTACCATCCGGCTTATAAACACACAATAACTTCATCACATCTTGGTAATTACGCCACGCCTTATCAGGATCATAATTTTTTTAACCGCAATCCGGGCAATGATTTTTATTTTCTTCAGACCAGGGAAGCCTATTTGCTGACCCCGCAAAATGTACAGTATTTCAACACCCGGACGCCCTACACCCTGATGGATTTTACACAAAGCGAACACCGCACCCGGAAAAATGAAACCCGGTTCAATGTGCTGCATTCCCAAAATGTGAATCCCTGGTTAAATTTCACTTTCCGGTATGATCAGGCGCGTTCGGCAGGGCAATATAAAAATCAGGAATCCAAAAATAATTTTGTTACGCTCTATTCTTCCTACAACAAAGACAAACTGAACGTTCATGGCGGTTTTATCAGCAACAGCATTCAGAATAATGAAAACGGCGGATTGACCCCGAATGCCAATTTGTTGAGAGAGCCCGACACCGATTTTTTGGACGTGAACCTGAGCGAAGTACGCTCAGAATTCGGGAGTACCTATATTTTTGCCACCGGGGAATATCGTTTGGGTAAATATGTTGAAAGCGATGAGAAAGACGATGAATCCGCAGCGGCTGATGATGCGGAGGACGAAGAGGAGAAGCCTGTTTCTAAAAAATTCAAACCCTTTGCAGGAGTGATTTATTCTTTTGAATATCAGACGCATAGGAAAAGCTACATAGACGAGGAAGATTCCACAAACACCTTTTTCCCTCTCACCTTTTACGGGGATGACTATTTTGAAGATTCCATCCGTTTCAAGAAAGTAAGCAACTTATTGCAATTGAAACACTATGAGAATCCGGAGCGAAAAACCAGTTTCGGAAAAAGGGCATTCATCGGACAGGAATTTGTCAGGGCAACCCTTCCCGACCCTGCTGTGGGTTACCACCCGCGCATAAAAAAGTTTTCCAACGTGTATGCCGGCGGGGGAATCTTCAGACAAACCGGCAATTTCTGGACATGGAACTTTGACGGGCGCATCTTCTTTTTAGGGCGCAATGCCGGGCAAACCGAACTTTCGGGAGTTATTTCAAAGCCCATGGCTTTTTTGGGCGATTCCCTGGCCACGTTTAAAGTGAAAGGCAAAATTTTAAATCTTGTGCCCGACTATTTTCAGGATGAATTCTATTCCAAGCGAATCCAGTGGGATCAGAACCTTGGCATGGAGCAGCGGATGGTGGTCAACGGCAGCCTGAACTTTCCACGCCGCAAGTTTGAGCTGAATGCCAATTATGCCATCATCAACAATTTCATTTACAACAACAGGGATGCTGTGCCGGCACA
This sequence comes from uncultured Mariniphaga sp., assembly GCA_964624645.1. Classification (GTDB taxonomy): domain Bacteria; phylum Bacteroidota; class Bacteroidia; order Bacteroidales; family Prolixibacteraceae; genus Mariniphaga. Next base: position 10,535 of record CAZVAD010000083.1, on the reverse strand, counting down.
GTTTGGCGGGCAGCTCCTGATATTGTCTGCCTATGCCGACAAGGATTTCAGCTTTCGCAACCTTCATTTCCGAACGCGGGTGTTGTGGCAGAAACCATCCAATGCAAATATTGTCCATTTGCCCGATTTTTCTGCGTTTGTTTCAACCTGGTACCGGTTTGTTATTTCGAAGGTGCTGTTTACGCAGCTTGGCGCTGATGCAAGGTACAACACCGCATTTTTTGCAGATGCATACCATCCGGCAACCGGCATGTTCTATCTGCAGAGCGAGCAAAAAACCGGAAACTTTCCCATCATTGACGTGTATGCCAATTTACGCCTGAAGCGTACAAATATATTTTTTAAAATGATGAATGTCGGCACGGAATTCATTAAAGAGGAGTACTATACGGCTCCGGGCTACCCGCTAAACCGGATGACTTTCAGACTGGGTGTCAAATGGGCTTTTTATGACTGATGTTTCGGCTGGAAAAATATAAACTGTCTCTGAAATTTATTCTGCTTGCATTTTTTGTAGTTACCCTGCTGCTTTGCATTGGCGACAAGGTGATGCATAGCGAGTCTGATGCTGAAAAAGTTTCTGTTTTTGAGCAAATTCGTAAAACGGGAAGACTCAGCGTGGCGATGGATTGCAATTCCACAGCTTATTTTCTCCATCGCGGAAGGGTCAGGGGATATCAGTATGAGCTGATTATGGCTTTGTGCAAAGAGCTGGGCGTGAAGCCCGAAATTACAGCAATCAACGATATGTCCGAATCCTGTGACGGACTGATTAACGGGCGTTTTGACCTGGTGGCAAAAAATCTCACCGTTGTCCGGGATAAAAAACCGGAAATCGCTTTCACTTTTCCGTTTCTGCAAACCCGTCAGGTGCTGGTGCAAAGGAAACACCAACCGGGCAACCGCGACTCGACCTATATTTCCAATACCTCGGATCTGGCCGGAAAAAAAATCCATGTTCAGAAAAACTCTGCCTATTTCAGGCAAATGACCGATTTTTCCGAATCCATAAGATATCCGGTTGAAATTGTGGAGGATTCGGTCAACGGAGTTGAAAAACTGATTTCCCTGGTTGCCCGCGGAGTGATTGACTACACGGTGTGTAATGAAAATGTCGCCTTGCTGAACCGTTCCTATTATTCAAACCTGGATGTTTCGCTCAAAATCAGTTTTCCGCACAATATTGCCTGGGCTGTCAGAAGCAGCTCCGTTGAATGGAAGGATTCCCTGGACCGGTGGATCAGCGATTTTTTGCAAACCGAAAGGTACAGGGAAATTTATACAACCTATTATAAAAATCCATACACCTCAGGCAGGTTCAGCCGGGAGTTAAACAGCATCACGGGCGGCGGAATCTCTGTGTATGACGGCATGATCAGGCAGGCCGGGGTAAAATACGGATGGGACTGGAGGCTGCTCTCTGCAATTATGTACCACGAATCCCGTTTTGAGGAAGATGCGGAGTCAGGCATCGGCGCATTGGGGCTGATGCAGCTCACGCCCGAAACTGCCGAATACATGGAGGTTGATGATATTCTTGATCCTCAGCAAAATATTGAAGGCGGCGCTAAATTACTGAGCTGGCTCGACCGTCAGTTCAGGGAAACTGTCCGGGATTCATCCGAAAGGCTGAAATTTGTGCTGGCAGCATACAATATCGGCTTGGGAAGGGTGCAAAAAGCTCAGCGGTTGGCATCGGAAAACGGGAAAAAACAAGATTTGTGGAAAAACAATGTGGATTATTTTTTAACGAAAAAATCTTTGGAAACAGTGCCGGAAGATTCGGTCATCAGCCGGCAATCGGCATACAGCGGTGATGTTTACTATTTCGTGGATGAAGTGATTGCCACCTGCCGCCATTATCAGAATCTTATTCCGGAGTGAATGCGTCTTCCACGGCATCAAAAAATTCTGCAAGAATCATAGCGGTTGCGCCCCACACAATTTCGCCCTCAAAATGAAAACAAGGCACTTTCAGAATGCCTGATGCCGTTTCCAGCTCGGTTTCATCCAGTTTGTTGCTGAACTTCATCAATGGAAACAGAATGGTCTTTTCCACTTCTGCCGTGTTGATCCTGAATTCAGGTTTTTCCTCTAACCACCCGACAACAGGCTGAATGACAAAGCCGCTCACATCCACAAACAATTCCGTAAGCAGGCCTAAAACTTCAATTTTATCCGGAGAGACCCCGATTTCTTCCCAGGTTTCCCGCAGGGCAGTTTCCACGGGAGTTCCGCCTGCTTCAATCTTTCCGCCCGGAAATGCTATCTGTCCGGCATGGTGCTTCATGGTTGCCTGTCTTTTTATCAGGCAGGCATACAGTTCATTTTTTTCAGCATATAGCAAAAGCAACACACTGCTGGGTTTCAGCCGTTTTCTGTTGCTGCCGGAAACAGTAAGCTCCCGGTTGGGCGGCATCATTTTCCGGTGCGACCGGATTCCGCGCAAATCACCCGAAAGGGCTTTTTTTATCATTTCAGCAGTGATGGGCATTTTTTTGGGATTAATCGAAACGGATGGTTTTTTCGGGTGAAATTTTACTGACCAGATAACTGGGTAAAACCAGCATCAGTGTGGTGGCTGCAAGGGTTCCGATGTTTAACAGGAGGATGTGAAACAGCGAAAAATTCACGGGTACAAAATCCACATAATAGGTTACGGGATTAAGTTTCAGGACTTTGAAATATTTTTGAAGAACAATGAAAGCAATGCCGATGGCATTTCCCCAGATCATTCCGCGCGAAGTGAGAAAAACAGCAAGGTAGAGAAACATCTTCCGGATGCTCCAGTCGGGACTTCCCAATGCTTTCAGTACGCCGATCATTTTGCTGCGCTCAAGAATGAGCACCAGCAGCCCGGAAATCATGTTGAAGCCGGCAACAACAGCCATCAGCAGGAGAATGATCCACACATTCATGTCAAGAACCGAAAGCCAGTCGAAAATTTGCGGATATTCCCGGACAATATTTGTTGTCCGCAGAATGGTCTCTTTGTCGCTCCGGTAGTCCAACACAATATTTCTCACATTCTGCTCAATTTCTTCAATCCGGTGAAAATCGGAAATTACAATTTCAAATCCGCTCACCTGATCACTGCTCCAGTTGTTCAGCCGCTGGATCTGCTGCAAATCGCCAAGCACAAACAGGTTGTCAAATTCGTCCAGGCTGGTTTTGTAGAGTCCGCAGACGGTGAGCTGCAACATGCGCGGGTTATTTTCGTCCTCGTTTACAAAAAAGAGTACCACCCGCTCGCCGGTTGAAACTTCCAGAAGTTTTGAAACCTGCTCCGAAATCAATATCTCATCAGAGCGCACCGAATCATTGAGCGCCGGCAGTTTTCCCTCGACCAGATTCTGGTCAAAAAAGCTCCAGTCGTATGCTGTGTCCACGCCTTTGAACACAATGCCCTGAATATATTCATCGGTTTTGATCATCCCCGGTTTGGTGGCAAAAACCTGAACCTGTTTCACACCGGCCAGATTTTTCAATTCCGGGCAAAAAGCCTGGATTTTCGAAACCGGACGGGTTTCGTAGGAGTTGTTGGAATCAAAGTTCACAATCTGAATATGTGAGCCAAACCCGATGACCTTATTGCGGATTTCGTTTTTAAAACCTGTAACCACTGCCACGGAAATAATCATTACCGTAAGCCCTAATGCAATAGCTGCCAGAGCTATGCGTATTATCTTGTGCGAAAGAAAGGCTTTGTCGCTTTCTCCGAAAAAAAGCCTTCGGGCAATAAAAAGTTCCGTTTTCATTTTTGTGCTCCGGTTGATTCACTTTCGGAAGAATCTTCAGTGATTTTCCCGTTGTTCTTCCGGTTGATAAACGGCAGAACCAGCAGTGAAATTATGCCCAATAAAATAATCATGGCGGTCATTATGCCATGAGCCACAAAAGCGAAAATAACTCCGTTTTCTTTGGCAATGCCATAAAGCACCAGCGATTCAATCGCCATGAAATGCCACGCTCCGATTCCGCCCTGCACCGGGGCAACCATTCCAAAACTGGCAAGTACAAACGTTGTGAGCCCGGCAACAAACGGCAGGTTTCTGGTGAAATCAAAAGCGAAAAATACCACATACAGCATCAGGTAATAAAGCCCCCAGATGGCCACTGAATGAAATAGAAACCAGCCCTTGTTCTGCATGGAACGAATGGAAAGAATCCCTTCCTTTAGATTCAGTAGAACGGCAACTACCTTTTTGTATAATGCAGTATGTTTCAGCGCTTTTCTGAAAACAAACACAAAAACAACAAAAAGTAAAATTCCGGCAATCAGGATTGGAGAGGTGATAATTCCTGAAATTTTACTTTCAATTTCAGGGTTTTTATGTAAAAACTCCAGGATTTGCCTGAATTGCGAAAAAATAACAATGAGCAGCAGCAAAAGCAGGGAAATCATATCCACGGCACGCTCGGCAACGACGGTTCCCAGAAGCTTGGTGAATGACATTTTTTCATACCGCGCCATCACGCCGCAGCGGGAAATTTCACCCATCCGCGGAAAGGCAAGATTCATCAGGTAGCCGGTCATCACCGCCAGAAATGTGTTGAGAAACCCCGGTTTGTGTCCGATGGGCTGAATCATAATCTGCCAGCGAACTGTGCGGCTCATGTGGCTGAGCAGCCCGATGATGACGGAAATAAAAATCCAGAAGTAATTGACATCGTTTTTCAGCACGGATTTGATGCGGTCAATGTCCTGGTCCTTATACACCAGCCAGAAAATAAATGCCCCGATGGCAAAAAAAATCAGAAACTGGACGATTTTTTTCAATATTTTTTTCAAGATAATTTTTTTAAGTGTAAAGACTATCCAATGCTTACTGTGCCGATATTTTATTAGTTTCGGAACCCGGATATGAATTTTTCAGATTTTTATTTATCCACAAAAATATAAATTTGTTTGGTTAAAAAGCCAAAACGGGTTTTAACCCGTTTTGAGATGAATGAAACACAACATCATGGATTATGTCAGGCCAAAAAAAAAGTTGGGGCAGCATTTTTTGAAAGATTTGAATATCGCCCGGAAAATTGTTGACAGTCTTGGAGCAGAGGTTCCCGTTGTTCTGGAAGTCGGCCCCGGGACGGGCGTTCTGACCGGTTTTCTTTTGCAGCGCGAGGAACTGGATGTTCACGTGGTGGAAATTGACCGGGAAGCTGTGGCGTATCTGCAGCATAATTTTCGGGAACTGGCGGACAGAATCTATTTTCAGGATTTTCTGAAATGGAATGCCGCTGAAATGCCCAAACAATTCAGTCTAATCGGCAACTTCCCCTACAATATTTCCTCACAGATTTTTTTTCGGATTTTAGAATGGAGAGATCGTGTGCCCGAAGTGGTCTGCATGGTTCAGAAAGAGGTTGCCGAACGGTTGAGCGCTCCTCCCGGCTCCAAAACCTATGGAATTTTAAGTGTTTTGCTGAGCGCCTTTTACAAAGTGGATTATCTTTTTACAGTTTCTGAACATGTGTTTGTTCCTCCGCCAAAGGTGAAATCTGCCGTAATCCGCCTGCAACGAAACAGTGTGGAAGAACTGCCTTGCGACGAGGCTTTGTTTTTCCGGGTGGTTAAAACGGCATTTGGGAAACGGCGGAAAATGTTGCGGAATTCATTGCAGGAACTGAATTTTGAAGTGCCGGAACAATATGCAGAAAAGCGCCCCGAACAACTTTCCGTTGACGATTTTATCAGCCTGACTTTAGCGGCTCAGAATCATTGATTTGAAAAAAACCATCGATTCCATTCAAACAAATGCCAGAAAACTGAAATAATGTCATATCAATTTTGCAGCAATTGTGTCAGTTTGGGCAGTGGCACATAAATTGACCAAAGAGACGAAAATTATTAAAATGGCCGTAACAAATATCAGTTCACACAAACAGATGCTTGAACTTCTGGGGAAAGAAACCAAAAATTACGTACTTCTTTATAAATCGAATACCGAATCGGGCGAATGCAGCGTGCAGAATATTTTGTCGGCTACTGAAAATCTGGAAAGTGTGAACGTGCTTTTGGCTGATGTTTCCACGGTTCGCGACATTCATACACAATATAATATCACCAGTTCACCCTCATTGCTGGTCTTTGAGGGTGAGCGTTTTATCAATGTGGTGAAAGGGTGCAACGATCCGGCCTATTATATTTCACTTTTTGAAGAATCCTGGTTCCATCCGGTTTTCAAAAAGGATGAACCCAGGCAGAAACGGGTTACTGTGTATTCAACGCCAGGCTGCTCGTGGTGCACCACCCTGAAAAATCATCTCAAAGCCAACAATATCCGTTTCACGGATGTGGATGTTTCCCGCGATCAGAATGCAGCCGACCGGATGGTACGCCGCAGTGGGCAACGGGGCGTGCCGCAAACAGATATTGAAGGGCAAATCATTGTGGGATTTGATAAAAGCAGAATCAATACACTTCTGGGAATTCAATAAATTATTCATTAAAATATTTTTGTTATGAAAGAGTTACAACCATTGAATGACAATGTTATCCTCGAACTGCTGGAGGAAGCAGGCGAACAGCGTACAGCCTCGGGGCTGATTATTCCCGACACGGCAAAGGAAAAGCCTCAGGTTGGAAAAGTGATTGCCATTGGCAACATTGAAAATCCGGTAATCAGCGTAGGTGAACTGGTACTTTACAAGAAGTTTTCCGGCACCGAACTGGAATATGAAGGCCGCAATCTGCTGATGATTCCTTATGCCGACCTTCTGGCAAAAGTTGTGGACACCGAAGAGATTTAGGCATAGTTTACCGGATAAAAATACAGCCAAAATTTAAAATTTTGGCTGTATTTTTATGATGTGCAGTGTATAACGTTTATCTGATAATAAAAACCACTGCGGGGACAGATAGCGGAAACTGTCAGCTGAACAGGGGCTTCTGTTAAATAAAGGGTATGGCTGTAAACTAAGAAACTGTCGCGTATCAGGCGATATATGCGATGGTGTGAGAGAACAATCGGGGAATTAATCCCTATCTTTCCATTCGATTTATTCAACTGAGCAGAATTTACTAATTTTGCAGTGTTAAAATCCGAAAGATTAAATGGTAACGGAATCAAGATATAATTTCAGAGGGGTTTCAGCATCCAAGGAGGATGTGCATAACGCCATCAAAAATATCGACCGGGGATTGTTTCCGGAGGCATTTTGCAAGATAGTGCCTGATATTTTGGGCGGCGACCCGGAGTGGTGCAACATCATGCATGCTGACGGTGCAGGCACCAAATCAGCGCTGGCATACGTCTATTGGAAAGAGACCGGCGACCTGTCGGTGTGGAAAGGGATTGCCCGGGATGCGCTGATTATGAACATTGACGACCTGCTTTGTGTAGGCGCCACGGATAATATTTTGGTTTCATCAACCATCGGGCGGAATAAAAATAAAATTCCGGGGGAAGTGATTGCTGCGGTAATCAACGGCACCGAAGAACTTTTGGAGAAACTCCGCGGACTGGGAATCGGCGCCTGGTCCACCGGCGGCGAAACTGCCGATGTGGGCGATCTGGTGCGGACAATCATCGTGGATTCCACCGTAACCTGCCGCATGAAGCGCGAAGAGGTCATTTCAGCCGGAAACATTTCAGCCGGAAATGTAATTGTCGGGTTGTCATCTTCCGGACAGGCAACTTACGAAGAGGAGTACAACGGCGGCATGGGAAGCAACGGGTTGACTTCCGCGCGGCATGATGTTTTTGCAAAATATCTGGCAGAAAAATATCCCGAGAGCTTTGATCCTGAAATTCCTGAGAATCTGGTCTATTCAGGCGGCTATCACCTGACAGACAAAATTGAAGAAACCGGGATTGATGCCGGGAAACTGGTGCTCTCGCCCACGCGCACCTATGCGCCAATCATCAAAAAAGTGCTTGAAAATTTCAGAAAGGAAATTTCAGGAATGATTCACTGTTCGGGCGGCGCCCAGACAAAAGTGCTTCACTTTGCGGAGAATGTGCACGTGATCAAGGACAATATGTTTCCGGTTCCGCCGCTGTTCCGGATCATCCGGGAGCAATCGGGCACAAGCTGGCAGGAAATGTACAAAGTGTTCAACATGGGACACCGGTTTGAAATTTATACAAATCCGCAGGTTGCGGAGGAAATCATCAGCATTTCCAAATCGTTTCAGGTGGATGCCCGGATTATTGGCAGGGTTGAGCCGTTTGAAGGGAAAAAACTCACCATAAGTTCCGAAGCGGGAACTTTTATTTATTAACTCATTGACACACAAAAACAGGAGAAACAATAATGGCACAATATACATTACTGGAAAAATATGAACCCATCCGACACCGGTTTGAAGAGGTGCAGCAGCAGATTACCGATCCGGAAATAATTTCCGATATGAAGCGCTATGTGAAACTGAATCAGGAATATAAAAGCCTGGAGAAATTGCAGAATGCGTTTAAGGAGTATAGAAATCTTGTGGAAAATATTCAGACCGGGAAAGAGATTCTGGAAGAAGAAAGCGATGAAGAACTGCGCGAAATGGCTCTTGAAGAAATAGAGCTGGCCGAAGAGCAGATTCCTGAAAAAGAGAAGCAGATAAAAATGTTGCTTGTGCCGGCTGACCCGGAAGACGGCAAGAATGCCATTCTGGAAATCCGTGCCGGAACAGGCGGCGATGAAGCCAGCATCTTTGCCGGAGACCTTTTCCGCATGTATTCCCGCTTTTGCGAAAGGAAGGGCTGGCGCATGGAGGTGACCCACGTCAACGAAGGCACTTCGGGCGGTTACAAGGAGATTGTTGCCAACATAACCGGCGACGGGGTTTACGGGATTATGAAATATGAGTCGGGCGTGCACCGGGTGCAGCGGGTTCCGCAGACCGAAACCCAGGGGCGCGTGCACACTTCAGCCGCCACGGTTGCTGTTTTGCCCGAAGCCGAAGAGTTTGACGTGGAACTGAAAGAGGCCGACATCAAAAAAGACACCTATTGTTCCTCCGGTCCCGGCGGACAGTCGGTGAACACCACCTATTCGGCAATCCGGCTGACACACCTTCCTACCGGAATCGTTGTTACCTGTCAGGATGAAAAATCACAGATCAAAAACCTGGCAAAAGCCATGAATGAGCTGCGTACGCGAATTTATAACATGGAATACCAGAAATATATCGATGAGATTTCCACCAAGCGTAAAACCATGGTTTCCACCGGCGATCGCTCAGCAAAAATCAGAACGTATAACTGGCCGCAGGGACGCGTTACCGACCATCGCATCAATCTGACGCTGTATAATCTGCAGGCAATCATCAACGGCGAAATCGACGAGCTGATCGAAAAACTGATGATTGAGGAAAACGCTCAAAAGCTCAAGGAAGCAGAGATTTGAAACCTGAACACAGCGCTGAAACCATAATGTAAAGCAATAGCCATGAATAAAGACGAACTTTTCCGATCGATAAAAGAAAAACGCAGTTTCCTGTGTGTGGGTCTGGATACCGATATCCGGAAAATACCGGAACACCTGAAGAACCATTCCGACCCGGTGTTTTCATTTAACAAAGAGATTATTGATGCCACCGCCCGCTATACGGTGGCTTACAAACCCAATCTGGCATTCTACGAAAGTCTTGGCTGGCAGGGTTGGCAGAGCTTAGAGAAAACCGTCCGCTACGTCCGGGAGAATCATCCGGGCACTTTTTTGATTGCCGATGCCAAACGAGGTGATATCGGCAATACATCCGGTTTGTATGCCCGCGCATTTTTTGATAAACTCGGTTTTGATGCCGTAACCGTAGCGCCCTATATGGGCGAAGATTCCGTGAAACCGTTCATGGAATATCCGGGACGGTGGGTTATTTTACTGGCGCTCACTTCGAATAAAGGCGCTTCCGATTTTCAATACATTGAAAACAAAGAAACCGGCGACCGGCTTTTTGAAAATGTACTGAAAACTTCCCAAAACTGGGGCACTTCTGAAAACATGATGTATGTTGCCGGCGCCACCCGTGCCGAAGAGCTGAAAGAAATCCGGAAGATTGTGCCCGGTCATTTTCTGTTGGTTCCCGGAGTGGGGGCACAGGGTGGCAGTCTGGAGGAAGTGGCACGGAATGGCATGAACAGCCAATGCGGACTTTTAGTCAATTCCTCCCGAGGAATCATCTACGCCTCCTCCGGCGAAGATTTTGCCCGGAAGGCCGGTGAAGCAGCCCGGAAAATCCAAAAGGAGATGGAGGATTTGCTGGAAGCGTTGTTGTGACGAGGTCATTTCTTTTGGCGAGCAGGTCAACGATGATATTTGTGTCTGTAAGCAGATTCCCGGATTTCATATATTTTCATTCATAAACAAATGGAAATAAGGTTAGTTAAGACACTTTTGTTATCAGTTACTAAGGTTTTAATTCCGAAAATAAGGTTTGTTTGTGCAATTAACTGGTTTTAGGCTTCTTAAAACCTTATTTGTTTTCTTAACCTCAGTAATATGCCTGTAAACAAATAGACCAAAACCTTATAACCTTATAGCAAACTAAACCTTCAAGGTTTGGGACAAAAGAACCGCCTGAGGCGGGGACACTTCGG